>QHZM01000382.1 GCA_003224665.1 Acidobacteriota bacterium | reverse complement strand
CTTCGCTTTTCTGATCTAACTGATCGATCTCCGCGGCGACTTGCTTCATTTCCGCTATCAAGGCGGAGGCATCGCCCTTTTGTTTTCTGAGCGCGGCGATTTGGTCTGATACTTTATTGCGCCGGGCCTTGCGGCTTTCCGCCTCAACCAGAAATTTCCGCCTCTCGCGGTCGAGCTTTTCAAAATTGCCCAACAGGTCCGAGAGACCACGCTCCTGCATTTTCTGTTTAACCAGTTCCAGGTTGTCACGGACAAAGCTCAATTCGAGCATTGGCGTTCGGGGTAAAGGCAGTCGACAAAAGATTCGGCGCTCCCGAGCGCCGCTACAAGAAAGCCAATCTAGACCAGGCATGAGAAGCTGTCAAATTCCGGGCCGTCTTGCTGACGCGCGTAGGTTAATGACTTGATCGCGCTAGTCCGCCTGGCGCGCATAACGGGAAGAGGACTTGGTCCCGTCAGCGCACCGCAAGGGGATTCCCGGGCGAGCCCGTTGCCCCCTTCAGTTTCAGGGGCGAGAAGACGAAAGCAAACTCATAGACTTTGTCGCGCGCGAGTTCCGAGGTGTCGAGGTTTTCAAGAATGTAGATTCCGTTGCGGGTCAGCAGCAACTGGTGAACGATGGCCTCGTCTCCGGGGTGCTCGGGATTAGGAGCCACCTCCACCCCGCCGGTGTCAGAGGACACCAGGACGATTTTCTGTTCGACGAGCCATCGTCCCGCCGCCAGGCCAATTCCCGGCGCGCCGCTGTTGAAGAGGGCGTTATCGGTCTTCCAATGGCTGCCCCAGCCGGTATGGACGATGAGCGCGTCCCCTTCGCGAAGACTGACGCCCTCCTTGGCCAATGCGCCTTTCAAATCGTCCACGGTGATCTCGTAACCTTTCTCCAAGGTCGCGACGCCCCTGTAGCCTGCCGCGTCAACCAGCACCCCGCGAGTGAAGAAGCTCCCGACGTTCTCGACCCCCAGGCGGGTCAGGCCCTCGGCCCTGACGAAATCCCGGGCCTCGTTGCAATTGTAGAAGCGGCCGGCCATCCCCACGTGGCCGAGGCCGTCGAACTGGGTGCCCACCTGCCCGAGTTGCCCCGTAACGAATTCCTCGTTCCAGGTCAACTGGTTCCCGCCGAGAGGACCGCGCATCTGCGGGATCACCATCGTGTAGGTGCGCGCGCCGTAAAGCGGCATGCCCACTTCATACGGCCGCCCGAGTTGATATACCCTGCCTTCCTTGATGAGGGCTGCGGCTTCGAGCGTCTTGGCAGGAGTCAAGCGGTTCGCGGCGCCGCGCTGGTCGCCTGCACCCCAAGGGGAGCGGCAGTCTTCTCCGGCCTGCGGCCCGTCGCCGGCGACCGGCACGCCGAGTGCCAGGGTGAGCAGAACGGTTGAGACGATCTGGAGCTGAGTATTTGAGAAGCAAGATTTTCGCATGGGAAATCCTTTCCTGTCAGTTGAGGAGCGCGGGAATTCTATGGAGAGTCGCGCAGCAAAGCAAGCGAGGCAGGCGAGTCAGCGTCGCGACGGCGAGCTCGAAGCGGAAGATGCGCCTATTTTCCGGGGGACCCGATCCTATGGGGATTCGAAGACCCTCCCGGGCAACATGGGATTGAGCCAACGGCGGAGTTGGCGTATAAATAACCTTTCGGACCTCATAGCCCGTCCCGGCTTGTGACTCGGCCACCGGGTAAGGGCTGGTGTAACTTACGGCCGAGCAGGTTGATCGTCCTATGAGCTCTCCATCAAATTTCAGAATCTTGCGGCGACTAAGAAGCGGGCTTGTTTTGGCCAACTCTCTCCTGTTCGCCGCCGCGCTGCTCGCCGGCGTCGCTCTTAAGGCTGGCAAGCCGGACGCGACAGGCAAGGTCCCGGCGCAGGGAGAAGCGGCACGAGCCCAGTCCATTGACTTCAATCGAGACATCGAGCCGATCTTCAGCGCCTCCTGCAACAAGTGTCACGGCCCGGAAAAACCGCAGGCCCAGCTTCGACTCGACTCTGAAGCCGGGGTCCTCCGGGGCGGCGTCTCCGGAAAAATTGTCATTCCGGGGAACAGCAGGGACAGCCTTCTGGTCAAGCGGCTCCTTGGCTTGACCGGCGCGACTCGCATGCCGATGGGCGCCGACCCGCTTCCGGCCGAGCAGATGGATAAGATCCGAGCTTGGATTGACCGCGGCCCTTTCACGGCTGTAGAAGCCGGGGCTTCTCAGGCCTCGACTGTATCCCCTCTGCAAGCGGCCGTGGAGTCCGCTCTTTTCGCCGGCAAAATTCGTCCTATTTTCGCGACGCGCTGTTACCAGTGTCACGGACCGGACGTCCAGCAAAACGGGCTGCGCCTTGACTCGCTGGCTACGGTCCTGAAGGGGAGCGCCTCAGGAAAAGTCGTCGTCCCGGGTAACAGCGAAAAAAGCCCAATGGTCCGGCGCTTGCTCGCGCTCGACCGGCCGCAAATGCCCTATGGCGGGCCGCCTCTCTCCACCGAGGAGATCGAGCTGGTTCGCAAGTGGATTAATCAGGGAGCGCCGGGACCGGACTCTGCAGAAGCGGTCCTGACCGGAAGGCCCTTGAAGCACTGGGCCTACC
>QHZM01000001.1 GCA_003224665.1 Acidobacteriota bacterium | reverse complement strand
CCTCCGGAAAAAGACCTCGACTGGAGCGACGCCGGCATCGAGGGTTCATCGCGCTTCTTGAACCGCGTCTATCGGCTGGTGGCCAAACATTCCGAAAAGCTCCGGCCGGTCGTCACCCGGCGGAGCGACGGGACGCCTGGATCTGAGTTTCAGGAATTAGCCCGGTGGGCCACACTCAGACCCTTCGGACCCGAGGAGCGCCGGCTGCTTCGCAAGGCGCACCAGTCGCTGCGGCACGTGACAGAAGATATGGAGGAACGCTGGCACTTCAACACGGACATCGCCATGACCATGGAGCTCGTCAACGAGTTGACCGACCTCGAGCCGGCGTTCGAAGCGGGGAAGATCAGGCCGGAGATTTTCAAAAGTGCGCTTGAGTACTTGGTCCTGATGAATTCCCTCTTTGCCCCTCACATTGCGGATGAACTCTGGGAGGGCCTGGGGAATTCAAAGTTCACGCTTCGCGTCCCCTGGCCGGCCTTCAACCAGGAGCTGGCCGCCGAAGACGAGCTGGAGTTGCCCGTCCAGGTGAATGGGAAACTGCGCGGCCGGATCCGCGTGGCCGTCAACGCGGACGAAGAGGAAATCCGCCGGCGGGCACTGGCGGAAGAAAAAGTTGCGCAGCATTTGAACGGCCGGCAGGTGGTGAAGATTATTATCGTGCCCCAAAAGCTCGTGAACATCGTCGTCAGGTAGCACAGGAATTGATCGGCCGAGAGCCCCGGCCCCGGTTTTCTTGGGGAAGCGCGCAGCCAGCGCCTGGAAGTGTTTCGAGATGGAACAGCCCCGTCCCGTCGTCGTCATTGATTTCGGCGGCCAGTACACGCAGCTCATTGCCAGGCGCGTGCGCGAGATGAATGTGTACTCGGTGATCGTGCCCTGTCATGTCCGCTTCGACGACCTGGTGAGGATGAGCCCGCAGGCGATTATTTTCTCAGGCGGGCCCGCCTCGGTTTACGCCCCGGCCTCTCCGACGTCTGATGAGCGGGTGCTCCGGCTGGGAGTCCCCCTCCTCGGGATTTGCTACGGACTGCAATGGATGGCGGCGAAACTCGGCGGCAAAGTGGAGCGCGCCGATCGGCGCGAGTACGGCTTCGCCCAGCTCGAGGTTTCTCCCCCGACAGAGCTTCTGGCGGATCTCCCCTCGCCCCTACGCGTGTGGAATAGCCACGGCGACCACGTCACCGAAGTCCCTCCCGGCTTCCGCGTCACCGGGCGGACGGAAAACGCAGTCTCGGCGATCGAAAACTCGGCCGCGAGGATGTACGCCGTGGAGTTTCACCCGGAGGTCCGCCACACCGACCGCGGCTGCGACATCCTGAGACGTTTCGTCCTGGACATCGCCAAGGCCAAGCCCAACTGGTTCCCGCAGTCGTTTATCGAAGAGACGGTCGAGCGGGTGCGCGAGCAGGTGGGAGACGCCCGCGCGCTTTGCGCGCTTTCAGGCGGCGTGGACTCCGCCGTGGCGGCCACGCTGGTGGGCCGCGCGATCGGCGACCGCCTGACCTGCGTCTTCGTTAACAACGGGCTCCTTCGTAAGAACGAATTCGAGCAGGTCACCCGGTCTCTCCAAGACCGGGTGAAGCTCAGAGTGTGCGCGGTGGACCGCTCGGACCGCTGCCTCGCCCGGCTCCGCGGCGTGGTTGACCCCGAGCAGAAGCGGAAAATCATCGGGGAAGAGTTCATTCGAGTGTTTGAAGACGAAGCGCGCGCCGTGGGCGACGTCGAGTTCCTCGTCCAGGGGACGCTCTACCCGGACGTGATCGAGTCCGTCTCGGTGAGAGGCCCCGCGGCGACCATCAAGAGTCATCACAACGTGGGCGGTCTGCCGGCCAACTTGAAGTTTCGATTGATCGAACCTCTCCGCGAATTGTTCAAGGATGAGGTGCGCGCGGTGGGAAGGGAATTGGGCCTGGACGGGGCGATCTTGAACCGCCAGCCATTTCCGGGGCCGGGTCTTGCGGTGCGGATCGTCGGCGAGGTCACCGAGGAGCGGCTCCGGATGGTCCGCGAGGCGGACGCGGTCGTTCTCGAGGAAGTCCGAGCGGCGGGGCTTTACGACCGCCTGTGGCAGTCCTTCGCCGTCTTGCTTCCGGTCTCAAGCGTGGGGGTGATGGGGGACTCCCGCACCTACGCCTCGACGATCGCCGTGCGTGCGGTCGAGTCCGACGACGGGATGACGGCCGACTGGGCCAAGCTGCCCGCGGGCGTCCTGGAAAGAATTTCGACAGGGATTGTGAATAAGGTGGAAGGGGTCAACCGGGTGGTTTTCGACATCACCTCGAAGCCGCCGGGGACCATTGAATGGGAATAGGTCCCCCGGCGAGACTTGGGCGAGGTCAAAAGGCCTAACGGCTGGCGAGCTTCTGCGCCATGTAGAGCAAGAGCTGGCGGTCCTTGTCGTTGATCCGAGAGATCAGCCGCTTCACCTTTTCGAAGAACCGGAAATCTTTTGGGTCTTCTCCGGCGAGGGCCAGTTCCTCGGTCGTCCGCCGCTTGCTCAAATTGGGCAGAGGAGGGGGTTCGTCACCCTCGTAAAAAAGCTGGTAGAGCGGAATCTCCAGCGCCGCCGACAGCCTCTCCAGCGTTTCGATCGAAGGCACGGTATGCCCATTCTCCACTCGGGAGATATAGCAACGCAGCAAACCCGTGCGCTTTTCGATGTCGCCTTGAGAGAGGTCTTTTTCTTCCCTGAGTTTTTTGAGACGAGTTCCGATGACCATGCGGGGAATTCTTTCATAAAGTGACCAGTTGGTCAATCAATTTTTACATGCGTCCCCCCGGGACATGCTCCTGCCTGTAACCCGGGCCCCCCGTGCTTCGTCTCAGAATCTGAGGAAGGCCCAAGAATGGATACCGGATGGATTCGCCAAAGCCAGGCGCTGACCAGGAAGCCGAATGGATCGAGAAGTGCCAGCACGGCGAGCGTGAGGCCTTCGGCCACCTCGTGGAGCGATACCAGCGGCGGGTCTTTTCGATTGTCTTCCACCTCCTGCGCCGCGCGGACCAGGCGGAAGACCTGGCTCAGGAAATTTTCATGAAGGCTTTTCTTGCAATCCGGAGCTACAACTTCCAGGCGTCGTTCGGCACTTGGCTGTCTCAGATCGCCGTCAACCATTGTTACGATTACCTTCGCCGCGAGCGCGTGTCGCGGGTCAGCTACCACTGGCAACTGGCCGAAAACCAAGTGCGCGACCTGGAGGGCCGGCTGGCGAGTCCGGGAAGAGGCGAGCTGAGCGCCGAACAACACATCGCGTTACGGGACCTGGTGGGCAAGCTGCTCGAGCGCGCGCCGGCAGAGGACCGAACAGTACTCGCCCTGAAGGAGCTCGAAGGACTGTCCGTGGAGGAAATCGCCGAAATCCTCAAACTGAAGCCCGGCACCGTCAAGGTGCGGCTCCACCGCGCCCGAAAACGGATGCTGGAGGACCTGAACCGATGGCAGAAGGGAAGGTGACCCGTGCGTTGTGAGGAGGTTCGCGAAATCCTGGTAGAGTCGAAGCCGCAGGAGATTCCGGCTCCGGTCGAAGAGCACTTGTCGGCGTGCGCGGGGTGCCAGGAGTATGCGCGGAGCTGGCGGCTGGTGAGCGCGGGTTTCGAGGTGCTCACCGAGGAGCGAGTGCCGGATGCCTCGCTCGGGTTTGCCGCCCGGTTGGTCCGGCGGCTGGAGGAGGCGCGCCAGGGGTTTGGCTCGGGAGCCGAGATCTGGGAGCGGGCCGGCCGGCGTTTCGTTTACGCGGCATTGCTCCTGACGCTCACCATGTTGCTCGCGTTGCTGCTGCCGTCCTCGGGGCCGTTGCGTGAGTCCGCAGCGGCCGACCTTTACGTGGCCCAGGCTGATATTGCTTCTGCCGAAAACGACCCCGTGCTCTCGCCGGAAACCGCTCTAGCGCCGTGGCCGGGCGCGAGTGAAAACGGAAAGAAATGACTCGACGCGCTTATCTCTATTTCGTCCTGACATTCTTGCTCGGCGGCGCCGTCGGCGGGTCGGGGATGTATTTTTACGCTTGGCACTCCGGCCGCTGGAGCCGGGGCTTCAGCAAGGAGCATGTCGTCCGGCACTTGAAGCACGAGCTCGGCCTTTCGGAGCCACAGGTTCATCAGCTCCATGAGATCCTGGACGAATTCGACGGGAAATTTGCCGGGCTCCACCGCCAGGTCGAGCCGCAGTTCACGGCTCTGGAGGAAGAACGCCGCAACCGCATCCGGCAGATCCTCAACCCGGAGCAGGTGGCCAAGTTCAACGATCTGGTGCGTGGCTGGGAGGAAAGAAGAAAAAAACAAAAACCTCGTTGAAACATCTAAAGATTTTGGGGAGATGGGAATCGGGCGCTCTTTCGAGCAGGGCCCAGCGAAGAGGAATTGATTAGAGCCATGACGATTCGCCAGTATTACCGTGAGCATAAAAACCTCGTGACCCTGGTCGCGATCGGGCTGGGCGTGGTCCTGACCGTGGCGATGGTGAGGCGGGGGCGGTCGGGCGATCCCAAATACTTGACGGCCAAGGTCCAGCGCGGTGACATCACCGCGGTTGTGCAGGCGACGGGGACCATCAACCCATTGACCACCGTGCCGGTGGGTTCCTATGTCTCCGGCACCGTGAAGTACATTTTTGCCGATTTCAATTCCCGCGTGCATGCCGAGCAGGTGCTGGCGCAACTCGATCCCGCCATCTACGAGGCCCAGTTGATTCAGGCGCGCGGCAACTTGGGCAACGCCATGGCGCGCGTGAATGATCTCGAAGCGAGCATCACCGCCGTGGAGGCCGCGATTCAATCCAACCAGGCGAACATGGCCAGGTCGCAGGCGGCCGCAGAATACTCCCGGGTCAATGCCAGGCGCGTCGCGAACCTGGCCCGGGAAGGAGTCCTCTCCGAGGACCAGAGGGACCTCACGCGGTCGAACCTGGACCAGGCGGAAGCCCAGGTACGCGCCGCGCAGGCGCAGCTCAATCAATCGGTCGCCGAACTCAACCAGGCCAAGGCCCAAGTCGAAGAGGCGCGGGCCCAGGTGCAGACAATGACGGGCGCCCTCCGGCAATCGGAGACCAACCTCCGCTATACCACGATCCTGTCACCCATCGACGGAACGATTGTGGCGCGGAACATTACCGTCGGGCAGTCCGTGGCGGCCTCACTCCAGGCGCCCGTGGTCTTCACCATCGCCCAGGACTTGAAGCGGATGCAGGTCTATGCCGCGACGGACGAGTCCGATACCGGGAGCGTCAAAATCGGCGCGGAGACGACTTTTCAAGTGGACGCTTTCCCCACCGAAACGTTCCACGGGCGCGTCGGCGCCATCCGACTGAATGCCACAATCGTTCAGAACGTCGTGACTTATAACACCGTCATTGACTTCGAAAACCCGCACGAAAAGCTGTTGCCCGGCGAGACGGCCTACGTGACCATTCCGACCGGGCAGGCTTCGGACACCGTCAAAATCCCGAACGCGGCGCTGCGCTATTCGCCGGAGATCTCGCGGCAGGAACTTCAGGCGATCTATTCCCGCTACCACATTCCTGCGGCCGCAGCCGCTTCCCACCTCGGGGGATGGCAGGTGGTCTGGAAGTCGGGAGCCGAGAAAAAGCTCGAGCCCGTCGCCGTAAAAGTGGGGATCACGGACTATAATTTTTCGCAGTTGCTGGACGGCAACCTGAAGGAAGGCGACGTGCTGATTACCGGCGAAGAAGTCGCGCGCAATGCGCCGCCGGCACAAGGCCAGTTCCCGGGTGGGCCACGGTTCGGCGGACCCCGGAGGTAATGCTTGATGACGCCGGAAGAGGCGCTCGAGTCCCGGTCTGAAATCGAAACTTCCGCCGCCGCGGTGACTCCGGTCATCCGGGTGGAGAATCTTCACAAGGTCTATGACCTGGGCGAAGTCCAGGTCCACGCGCTGCGGGGAGTATCGCTCTCGATTGGTTCTGGGGAGTTTGTGGCCATTATGGGCGCGTCGGGCTCGGGTAAGTCCACGTTCATGAACCTCGTCGGGTGCCTCGACCGGCCCAGCCGCGGGCGCTGTCTGCTGGAGGGCCAGGATGTCTCAAAGCTTTCGAACCGCGAGCTGGCTCGCGGGCCTGGAAGGGCGAGAGGGGCACCACCCCACCCAGCTCTCCGGCGGGCAGCAGCAGCGTGTGGCCATTGCCCGGGCGCTCGTCAACAACCCCACCATCCTCCTCGCCGACGAGCCGACCGGCAACCTCGATAGCCGCACGAGCGTCGAGATCATGCAAGTCTTCCAGCGGCTGAATGAGGAACGAAACATCATCATCCTGCTCGTCACCCACGAGCCCGATATCGCCCGCTTTGGCAAGCGCGTTGTCCTCTTCCGCGACGGGAAAGTGAGGCGCGACACGCCTCTCGAGAACCGGGCGGACGCCGGGCAGGTGCTCGTCACCATGCCCTGGCTAACGGACGATGACGAGGAGGAGGAGAAGGCCTGATGGAACTTGGAGCGGTAGTCCGCGTGGCCTTGCGGGCCCTGGCGCGCAACAAGATGCGCACGGCCCTGACGATGCTGGGGATCATCATTGGCGTCGGCGCCGTCATTTGCACCGTGGCCATCGGGGAAGGCGCATCGAATCAGGTTCAGGAACAGATCCGCAACATGGGCGACAACATCGTGTTTGTTTCCGCGGGCAGCGTCAACCAGCACGGCGTGCACATGGGGAGCACGGCGACAAAGACCTTGAAGCTGTCGGACGCCAGGGCAATCCAGCAGCAGGTCCCCGTGCTGAGCAAGGTGTCGCCGGGGGTCGGCTCTCAGGCCCAGGTGGTTTACGGAAACCAGAACTGGTTCACGCGCCTGCGCGGAGTCTCTCCGGCTTATCTGGAGATCCGCCGCTGGGTGATTGCCTCCGGCAGCGCCTTCTCTCAACGGGAGGTTGATTCTGCGGCCAACGTCTGTCTCATCGGGCAGACGGTGGTGGAAAACCTGTTCGGGGACGAAGACCCGGTGGGCAAAATCATCCGGGTCCAGAACCTTCCATTCAGGGTCATCGGCGTCCTCGCGTCCAAAGGCCAGTCACCCTTCGGCAACGACGAAGACGATACCCTGATCGTTCCTTTCACGACCGTGCAGAAAAAAGTTGCCGGAATCGATTGGCTGCAGTTCATCGTCTGCTCGGCCGTATCGCAGGAAGCGATCCACCCCGCCCAGCAGCAGATGACGTCGCTGCTGCGGGAGCGGCACCACTTGCGGCCCGACGAAGAGGACGACTTCATGATCCGGAGCCCCACGGACCTCGCCAATGTTCAAGCGCAGGCGGGCCACATCATGACGCTGCTCCTCGCGGCCATTGCTTCCGTCTCCCTGCTGGTGGGCGGCATCGGAATCATGAACATCATGCTGGTCTCCGTCACCGAGCGCACCCGGGAAATTGGCGTCAGGATGGCCGTGGGCGCGACAGAGCAGGACGTCCGGATGCAGTTCCTGAGCGAGGCGCTCGTCCTGAGCCTGCTCGGCGGCTCGGTGGGAGTGCTCGTCGGGGTGGCCGGGTCCGTTGCGGTGTCGAGTATGCTTGAATGGCCGACCCGGATTCCTCCGGATTCGGTGGCCCTTGCAGTCCTGTTCTCGGCCGCGGTCGGTGTTTTTTTCGGTTACTATCCGGCGCACAAGGCAGCTCACCTCGATCCAATCGAAGCGCTGCGGTACGAGTAGGCCGGGTGGCGCGCGGTCACGGTCGAGCCGAGGAGTGATGACTCTTCGAACGTCGGCGAGGGCGGACAGATCGGCGGACAAGTACGAATAATACTTTCGAGAGCCAAAGCACTATGAAGCTGAAAACTTCCGGTTCCATTCTTTTAGCGATGGCTGTGGGCACGCTGGTTCTGCTCACGGCTTTGGCCGGCGAGCAAGAGCGATCGAACGGCAAGCTGGACGAGGAATTCTTCATTGTCTCGTCAATCGACACGAAAAAGCAGCAGCTCCTCCTGAAACGTCCTACGGAAGTAACGGAGTTGATGCTGGTAACGGAGAAGACCTCCTTCCAGGACGAGGAGGGCAAACCGCTGCAGCTTTCAGATTTTCGAGCGGGGGATACGGTTTACGTCACGTCTTACCCGGACTCGAGCGGCGTGCGCGTCGCCCGACGGCTTCGGAAAGGGCCGATGACGGTCAAGGGACTAAGGCGGAGTTACCTGAAAGGGATAGGGTTGAAACCCTGCCCTTTCGAAGATTTAATTCTGAGGCTCTATTACGTCACGAAGTACCAGTGCCGTTCTAACTTAATGGGCCGAAATGCTTAAGCCGAGGCCTTTCGAGAATGCTCGAAAGCGCCGCTCATGGAAATAGCCCCAAATAGTTGGAACGGCGCTAGAAAGGAATGTCCTCGTCGGTGATTTCGCTCTCAGGGGCTGGCTCGGCGGCTGCTGGCCGTTCGGGCGCAGCGCGCTCGGCCGGGGAAGGTGATGAGGCCGCCGCCCGCTCGGAGTCCGCCCTCGAACCCAGCATCTTCATCTCTCGCGCAACGATCTCATAGGACGTGCGTTTATTCCCGGTCTGGTCTTCCCACTGTCGGCTCCGGATGCTCCCCTCGATATAGACCTGCTTGCCTTTCGTGAGGTACTCCCCGCAGATTTCCGCGAGCTTGTTCCAGGCGACAATCGAGTGCCATTCGGTGCGCCGCTGCTGCTCGCCCGTGCGGTCTTTGAAGACTTCGTCCGTGGCGAGACTGAACTTCGCCACGGGGGCCCCGCTGGGCGTATACTTGATCTCAGGGTCCTTACCCAGGCGGCCGATCAAGATGACTTTGTTGACTGAGCCTCCCATAGAGACCTCTCAGCCGCCAAGGGGACTCCTGCGCCCCGCGGGAAATCCGTACCGGTGAGCCGGGCGGTCCCGTCGTCCGCCTTGGAAGCGCATCGCCGAATGGGGGGCTTCCGATTATCTGCCGCCCCGGCCCGGCACAGCAACGCCAAGCTTCCGCAGGCGCTGCCGGGCGAGGTCCGCCTCACGGGCATTCGGATACCGCTGGACCAGTGACCGGAGTTCGCGAATCCCTGCCTGCTTCTGTCCGAGCTCGAGCAGGGCGTAACCCTTCTTCAGTTGAGCCGCAGCCAGCTTGTTCCCGTTCGGATAACGCTCCAGGCACTTATTGTATTCTTCGACTGCCTGAGCGTAGTTCCCCTGGTTGTAATAGCAGTCCCCGATGTAAAACTGAGCGTTCGAAGCCAGGTCGGTGCTGCCATAATACTGGAGGTACTCCTGGAATGCCTGGACGGCGAGCTGGTACTGACCGCCGTTGTAAGAGCTCAAGGCGGATTTGTACACCGTATCGGCGTCCGGGACGGCCGGCGCCGGTTTTGCATCCGCGGCTCCAGGGGCGCCGCCGGTCGCGGGCTTTGCGCTCGCCTGCGCCGCGGCGTTCAGGGTCTGGATAATGTTTTGAGTCTGCGCGACCTGATCGCTCAGCTTGGCCAGCCGCGCCTTGACCTCCTCGAGGCTTTCGCTCAGGGCCTGGACTTGACTGGTCATCGCGTCAAAGCGAACGTTCGTGGAAGCCAGGTTCTGTTCGGTGGCCTTCTGGAGATCGGCTGTGGTGGCCTTCATTTTACTCACACTGTCGTCGGCCTGTGCGATCAGGGCCCGCACTTCTCCCCTTTGGGTATCCACCGTCTTTTGCAGGGTCAGCAGCATTTGCTGGAGTGTGTCCAGTTGCTGCATGATCTGAAGGATCTCTTTACTCACTCCCAAGGCGGGCTGCGCCCCGGCCAGCCACAGACACGCGGACAGAAACGCAAAGCAGAAATGCTTTTTCAAAGGCAGTCGGTCCTCGCTTCTAAAAATAAAATCCCTTGTCAATCTACCCCTTTCCTGGCACTCGGGTCAACTGACAAGGGAGAGTAAGATGCGGCCTTGAGCAGAAGAGTTCCGCTTTGTGGACCCGTTCAAACGCCGGGTCGGCGGTACTCCCGGTAAGACCGTGAGGTTATGTCGTCATCGGAAGATCGAGAAGAGGCGGCCGGGAGCACCAAGCTCCCGGCCCGAACGATCTATTTCTTGACACTCCCGAGGACGAAGTGGGCCCGCCGGTTCTTCTGCCAGCAATCCTCGTTGCTGTCGGTGCACACCGGTCGAGTCTTCCCGTAGGAAATGACCGAAACCCGGTCGCCAGCCACACCGAGGTTGACGAGGAGGTTCTTCGCGGCGTTGGCCCGCCTGTCGCCCAGACCGAGGTTGTACTCCTCGCTGCCGCGCTCATCGCAGTGCCCCTCAATCGTGAATTTGATCTCGGGGTGGGCCTTGAAGAAGTCGGCGTCTGCCGTCAAGGCCTGCTGAGCGTCCGGTCGGATGTCGGACTTATCAAAGTCAAAGTACGCATCCTTGACTTGGGTGAAGAGTTCCTCCTCCGTGGCTACCCTGGGCGGCGGTGGCGGAGGCGGAGGTGGGGGAGGTGGAATCGTCACGGTAACGCGGGCCGAAGCGGTCTGCGTCCCTCCCGGGCCTTTCGCTGTGATGGTGTAAGTTGTCGAATCTTCCGGCTTCGCCGTCGAGGAGCCCTTTGCCTGGACGGTGCCGACTCCGGGCTGCAGATCGAGGTCGGTGGCGTTTTCGGAAGTCCAGGTCAAAGCAACGGACCCTCCCTTTTCGACGGTGCTGGGCTCGGCCGTCAGCGTGACTGTTGGCGCCGCTGGCGGTGGGGGTGGCGGTGGCGGCGGTGGCGGGGCTGCCACTTTCTTCTTGCACGCGCCTAGCAAAACAACCACTCCCAGAAGACCGACGAGAAATAGAAGACTGCGTTTCCTCTGTCGCATGCGTTCTCCTCCTTGGTCGGCTAAGAAATGATTTTGCTCCCGCGGATGACTTCGGTTTTCTTGCGTCTATTCATTTGGTAAGGCGCCGTGCCAGCGAGTTCCTCGTTTGAAGAGGGCCTGCGGCTCGCAAAGCGGGCCATAGTAACACCAACCTTAAATAAAACACAACCGTTTCAGGTTAAGAGAAAAATGATAATTCCCGTTCCTGCTTGAGACCTTTTGGCGCCCAGTACCGCCCCGTCAGTTTGACCAGTTCGGGTTCCAGTTCTCCCCATCGAAAGTCAATTGCCTGGGGTTCGAACCGTCGGCGAGCATGGTCCAGACCTGCCTCGAGCCGGAACTAGTGGACTCGAAGGCCAGATGGCGGCCGTCGGGCGACCAGGTTGGGTGCTCGTTGCGGCCGGCGTCGTGGGTCAACTGAATGATCCGGCCGGTTGCGATTTCCACGACATAAACGTCGTAGGTCCCTGTCTCCGTCACGCGCCAGTTGAAGGCGACCAGCAGGCCATTGGGCGACCAGGAGGGGGAACTGGCGTCGCCGCCCCCCGTGATCAGCCGACGCGGGTTCGTGCCGTCCGCCGACATGATGTAAATCTGCGGCGAGCCGCTGCGGTCGGAAACAAAAGCGATCTCATTGCCCGTTTTGGGATTCCACGTCGGAGAAATATCCACCCCCGGCGAGAATGTCAGGCGCTGGAGGTTGTAGCCGTTGACGTCGGAAACGTAGATTTCCGGGTCTCCACTCATGCTCGAGCATAAGGCAATCCTTTTCCTGTCCGGGGCGAAGGAGGGTGTGGTCGTCAGGCCTTTGTACCGAGGGAAGGGAATTCGCCGGTTGGTTTCCAGGGAGAACAGGAAGATATCCGGGTTCCCCAGGATGTAGGTCGTGAAGGCCAGCTTGCTATTGTCCGGCGACCACCGCGGGGTGAGGGAGATGGAGCCGAAGTTGGTGATCGGCCTCGGGCCGTACCCGTCATAGTCCGTGACCCAGATTTCGGGATGGCGTGTCCGGTTGCTCGTAAACGCAACGCGGGTCAGGCTGATGCCGGGGATCCCGCCGCCCACGGTCTGAATAATTTCATTTGCGAAGCGGTGCGCGGCTTCGCGCGTCGAGGGCTCATTCATCATCACGACGAACCGCTTGGCCAGGATGCCCGGGTTCGAAGCGTTCTTGACGTCGAAGAGGCGGGCGGTAACGACAAGACTTGAGCCGGTGACTTCGGCATGCCCGAAGACCAGCATTTGGGCCGTCACGGGAGGGTCAGTCCAGTTTTGAAGCACGACGTCTTCGGGTTCTTGAGGCGGTTTGAGGGGGTAGTAACTCTTGCTGACCACGTCGAAGATTCCGGAGTTGTCGAGGTCGTTCCAAAGGACCTTGTTGAAGACTCCGGTCAGGCTGACGAGCGCCTGGTCCACGGAACGGGGAGGGAACTCCGAGACCGCCAGGCGGATCTTGGGAGCACCCAGGTTGATGCCCGTCGAAAACCAGTCCTGGCTCCGAGTGAGCCGCTGGCCCGGACCCAGCAGCAAAAAAAGCGGCGGCATCAACAGGAGAAAGGCGACCCGGGCGGCTTTCCTGTTCGATAAGAGCCTTGCGATAAGAAGATGCTTTGAACTCATAAAATGGATATCTCACACTGTGATGTATTTCACGCCGGGCGGCGCGGACCGGGGACCGAGGAAGTCACTCAACGCCGATGAAAGTCGAAGTAAAAATGGACTGAGACCTTGTTCCCGGCATACTCGGGCGGAAGAGGCCCGAGGGGGTTTGAAGCCAGGACGGCGCGAAGAGCGGACCGGTCCACCTCCGGAATTTCGCTGGACTGGATGATCTGGACATTGGTGATCGTACCGTCGCGCAGGATGTCGAAGTCCAAGTAAATGCGTGGCGCCGTCTGAATGTTAGGGCTGACGGTGGTCATCAGCGAGTTGCTGCTGATCCTGTTCCGGACCGCGGAGACATACCAACTATAACGCTCGCCGAAGTTCCCCTCACCGAAACTCAGCCCGCCGTCTCCGGCCGAGTTCGCGAGCTGCGCGTAAGTCATCGAAGGCTTTCCCCCCACGCCGAAGGGGACGGCATTTTCCGGAGCCGCCAGCGGCTCTTTCTGGATGCGTGTGTTGACGCGGACGGTTCGCTCGGGTTTTGCCTCTTCCTTGAACTTCGGGATTTTCGTTTCCGGCGTCTTCGTGACCGGCTCAGGTTTCGGTTCGTTCTTATAGAGCCCGGGGTTGTCAGTCGCCACGGTGGAGGGGGTCGTCTGCATGGGTTCGGGCAAGGGCACGCTGGCGAGCGAAGCGACCGCGTTCACGTGGATGGCGCTGCCCGTCGCCCAGCTTTGGCCCCAGCCTTTGCCGAGGCGCGGGCCAACCATCGTGTAAACGAAGGCGGAGATGAAGAGCAGGCCGTGCAGCACCACCGAGAGAACCAGGGTGCCGCGCAGGCTTTCGCGGGTGTCAGGTCCTAACGGGTAAGTTACGGTCCCGGTTGTTTCAGGCATGGGTCATTGACTCTTACTCATAGCGAAGTCTCGATGTCTTGCCCCGCCGAGTGCGCGGGCCCTTCGCGGCCGCTACGTGCCTTTCGTGGTCAGGGGCTCGGTAACGATGTTGATGTTGGTCAAGCGGGCTTGCTTCAGAGCGTCGATGACTTGGGCGAAGGCCCCGAACGGGACCGCCTTGTCGCAACGGATGAAGACCGGCGACTCGCCCGCCCCCTTCAGGTGGTCAAGGACGAACGAGCCGAGGCGATGAATGTTCACGGGATCGTTTCCGACGTAGATCGTCTGCCGCCTGTCAATCGTCACGACAACCTTTTCCTCCGAAAGCACCTTCACGCTGCGAGTCTTCGGCAACTCCACTTCAATTCCCGATTCCAGGATGGGCGCGGTCAGCATGAAGATCACGAGCAAGACCAGCATGACGTCCACGAAGGGCGTGACGTTGATCTCGGAAAGCGACGTACGCGTTCTGCCTCGAGGGGTGATGAATGCCATGGCTTACCTCGCTTTTCTTTCCGCTGGCCGTTGGTCCTTCCGCGGCGGGCCGCTCGCGAGTGTGACTCGTTCAAGATTAAGACGACGCAGGGAAGGTGTTATGTAAAATGTCGCTCGGCCATATTCAAAAATTCGAGCACAAAGTCATCCATCAAAGCCCCAAATTCCTTGATCCGTTGGACAAACTGGTTGTAAGCCATCACGGCGGGGATCGCGGCGAACAGTCCCGCAGCGGTCGTGATGAGCGCCTCCGAGATGCCCGGGGCGACGCTGCGCAGGGATGCCGTGCCGGCGGTGCCCAGGCCACGGAACGCGTCGATGATTCCCCAGACGGTGCCGAACAGCCCGATGAAGGGCGTGACGGCGCCGGTGGTGGCAAGCCAGGTCAGCCAGCGCTCCAAGCGGGTGAGTTCTGACGACGTGGCGATCTGCAGCGCACGCTCGACCGACTCCAGGCTCCGAATTCGCGGCTTGCCCGGGTTTTCGCTCGCCACCGCCTGGCCTTCTATTTCACGCGTTCCGGCAAGGAAGACTTCTGGCAGCGGGCTGGACCTGAGTGGGCGGCACCACGCGCGAATGTCGGAAAGTTTCTTGCTTTGGCGGAAGACTTTGAGAAATTCCCGCGAGGCGCGCCGCGCCGCTCTGAAACTCGAGGACTTGTGGAGGATAATGGCCCAGGAAAAAATCGAGAAGAGCAAAAGAATGCCCAGGACGATTCGCGCAACAAGCCCTGTGTTCGCGAGCAGCTGCCAGAATTCACCTTGGAAGAGCAGCAATGCGGCAGCGACCAACAAGCCTCCTCGGTGCGTTAAGGCCCTTCAGCGACCCTCTCGAGCGAAAGTAGCACAGGCATCCGGACCAGTCAATCATTCGGCCCCGGCTCCGGAAGCGCCCCTGCGGAAGCTTGCGCGCAAGCCGCGAAAAGGCAGGGGGGACGCTCGCGCCTCCACGCCGGACCGGCTCTGAGGGATGTGATAGACTTCCACCACGAATCGAGATGCTCCAGGAACTCCACATTCAAAATTACGCCGTCATTGACAACCTGCGGATCGAATTCCATCCCGGCTTGAACCTGCTCTCCGGGGAGACCGGCTCGGGCAAGTCCATCCTGATTGACGCTCTGGGACTGGCCCTTGCCGGGCGCGCCTCGCCTGACCTGATCCGGACGGGTGAAGACCGGGCGGCCGTCACAGCGGTGTTTCGCGCCGAAGGAGGGCCCCTGTGGGCGGCGTGGCTCGAGGAGCATGGCCTCGGCGGGCGCGACGACTCGGAAATAATTCTCCGCCGAGAAATCCAATCGGGCGGCAAGAGCCGGATGCTCGTCAACGACCGTCCAGCCACGCTGGCCGCGGTCAAGGCCCTGGCGCCTCTGCTCGTCGAAGTCCACGGGCAAAGTGAACACGTTGCGCTCTTCGAGCGCAGCTCCCAGCTCGACCTCCTCGACCAGTTTGCCGGCGCAGCGACTTGCCTCGAGAAAGTGTCCGAGGTCTTCGAGAAGCGGCGGGCGCTCGAGCGTGAGCTCGAAAGTTTGAGCTCCGATGAGCAGGAGCGTTTGCGGACCATTGACCTTCTGGCCTTCCAGCTTCAGGAACTAGACCGGGCGCAACTCGAGCCCGGTGAGGACTCGCGCCTGGAAGTGGAAAAGCGGCTCCTTGCCAATCTCGAAAAGGTCCGCGCTGCCGCTTCGAGCGCCTATGGCGAGCTCTACGAGGAAGACGGCTCTGCCGGCTCGAGGCTCGCTCTCGTCTCGAGGTCACTGGACGAACTGCGCCGTTACGACGCCGCCTTCGATCCCTATTTCGAGCCTCTGGCGAGCGCGCGGGCGGCGCTCGAAGACCTGGCCTTGTTTATTAGAGACTACCTGGGGAAGCTTGAAGCCAATCCGCGGCGCCTGGAAGAAATCGAGGACCGGCTGGCGCTGGTGGACCGCCTCAAGCGCAAGTATGGAAGCACGATTGAAGCGATGCTGGTATACCGCGACGAGATCAGGAAGCGGCTTTCCGGCCTCGAGCACGCCGACGAGCGCCGCGGCGAAGTCGAGCGCCTGTTGGAACGGGTGTCAGCGGCATACCGCGACGCGGCTCTGGAACTCAGCCGGCTTCGCCGCGAGGCCGGCCGGAAGCTCGCGAAGCAGGTGAGGGAAGAGCTCGCGCAGGTCGGCATGGAGAAAACGCGCTTCGAAGTGCAGCTCGAGCCTCTGCCGGAGGGCAGGGCCGGGCCGAAGGGACTCGACGAGGTCGAGTTCCTCATCTCTCCGAATCCGGGCGAGGAGTTGCGGCCGCTCGAGAAGATCGCGTCCGGCGGGGAACTCTCCCGACTGATGCTGGGGCTGAAGACCGTGGTGGGGAAAGCGCGAGGCAGGGACCACTCCGCGCCTGGTCTTACGTTCGTCTTCGACGAGGTGGATGCCGGAATCGGCGGTCGAGTGGCGGAGTCCGTCGGGCAGCGCCTGAAGCGGCTGGCGCGGGACGCGCAGGTGCTCTGCGTCACCCACCTTGCGCAAATTGCGTGCTTTGCCGATCACCACTTCCGCGTGGAAAAATTCGAGCGCGGCGGGCGCACGTTTACATCGGTGAAATATCTTGGGACCGATGATGAGCGCGCGGAAGAGCTCGCGCGCATGCTCTCAGGCAGGCAGATTTCGGGCGAGGTGTTGAAACACGCCGCTCAAATGCTGAGACAAGCGGCGAAATAGAGCAGCGGCCTCAGCATTCTGCATGTTTCATGGAGGCGGAGAGCTTTTACGCCGGCTAGGAAATTCGGGGCTTTCGGGCTATACTGGCCCGGAGGAATCGCGAGTTCTTCATGGGTATCGAGTTCGTTCAAATTTTGCCGGCCAGTGGTCCTCGGGTTCCTTCAGACGGCGCGCCGGCGGAGCAGCCTCGCCCCGCGACTGAGGCGCCAGAGACGGCCGAGAATCCAGCACCAACCTCGGGAAAATTGAAGACTTTCTACATCGAGACCTTTGGCTGCCAGATGAACGTCCACGACTCGGAAAAAGTCGCCGGGACGCTCATTGCGCGCGGTTACAGGCCGGTGGATAATTTTGAGGAAGCCGACGTCGTCCTCTACAACACCTGCAGCATCCGCGAAAAGGCTGCGCAGAAGGTCTTTTCCCGCCTGGGCACTTTCAAGAAGGGGCACAGGGACAACCGCAAAATAATCGGTGTGCTCGGCTGCGTGGCCCAGCAGGAAGGCGACCGCTTTTTCGAGCGGGCGCCGCAGGTCAGCCTCGTGTGCGGCTCAGCGAGCTACTCCAAGTTGCCCGCGCTGCTCGAACGGCTCGAGGCGGGCAACCGACGCGTGACCGGCCTTTCGCTCGATACTGACGAATGTTTTGAGACCGAGCTGACTCGCCGGGACAACCCGTTCCGCGCCTACGTGACCATCATCGAAGGCTGCGACAAGGCCTGCTCGTACTGTGTGGTCCCGATGACTCGAGGCCCGGAGCGCAGCCGCGCGAGCGATAAAGTCCTGGCCGAATGCCGCCGCCTGGTGGACGCGGGCTACACGGAAATCCAGCTCCTCGGGCAGACCGTCAATTCCTATAAGGACCCTTCTCCCGCCCGGCTGAACTTTGTGGAGCTGCTGACCCGCGTGGCGGAAATTCCGGGCGTGCGGCGAGTCCGTTTTACCACCTCGCACCCCAGCGACTTCACCCCCGAGATCGTGCGCGCGCTCGAGTCCGACCCGGTCCTCTGCGACCATATCCACCTGCCCGTCCAATCGGGAGCAAATCCGGTCCTCAAGCGCATGCTCCGGACTTACACTCGGGAAGGATATCTGGAAAAAATCAATTGCATCCACAGCGCCAAGCGTGCTATTAGCATTTCCACGGACATTATTGTGGGGTTCTGCGGCGAGACCGAACAGGACTTTGAACAAACACTCTCCCTGCTGGACGTCGTCCAGTACGACCAGATCTTTTCCTTCAAATATTCTCCCAGGCCGAACACCGCCGCGGGGAAATGGGCGGACGACGTGCCGGAAGAAGAAAAGGGAACGCGGCTGGCTATCCTGCAGGACCGTCAGCGCGAAATCCAGTTCCGGCGAAACCAGGTCCTGATCGGGCGCGAGTTCGAAGTGCTCGTCGAGGGTTATCAGCCTCGCCTCCAACAGGCGGTCGGACGGACGACCGGATTTGCAGTCTGGTGAGAGACATGGCGCCGAGTCCAGGTCCAGCGCGGCCGGCAGGGCCAAGGGGAAACTCCATGGAAGTGGAAATGAAAATTCGGGGCCTGATGCTGGATCCCGTCACCAACATGCCCATCGTCATCCTGAAGGACGTGAACGGGACGGCGGTGCTGCCGATCTGGGTGGGGATTTACGAGGCCAATGCCATTGCGCTCGAAATTGAAAAGGTCTCAACGCCGCGGCCGATGACCCACGACTTGCTCAAGAACCTCCTCCTCGGCCTTGAAATCCGCGTGGATAAGATCGTCGTCAACGACCTCAAGGACGACACGTTTTACGCCCTGATCTGGCTGGAGAGGGCCGGCCAGGTGATCTCCATCGATTCGCGTCCCAGTGACGCGCTGGCACTGGCCTTGCGCGTGGACTGCCCTATTTATGTCGAAGATGAAGTCTTGAAGAATTCCAAAGTCTCCAGCGCGGCTTCCGACAAAGTCAGCAACGAAGAGCTGCGGAAGTGGCTGGAGAACCTCAACGACGAGGACATTGGACGATACAAGATGTAAGCAGCGGCAGCCGCTCGACCAGCGACAACCCACCCGCCGCGGCGGGCTTCGGCCGGAGTTTTGAGTGGCCACCGTCATAGCGATCGCAAACCAAAAGGGCGGGGTCGGAAAGACCACAACAGCCATCAACCTCGCTGCCGCTATCGCCCGAAAAAATAAAAGCACGCTCCTGATCGACCTGGACCCCCAGGCCAACAGCACCCTTACCTTTTTCAACTCCGAAGAAATCAGTAATTCGGTTTACGACGTCCTGGCCGACCACCACCTGAGTCTCTCCGAAGTCGTACGGCCCACCAAGGTCGCGAACCTATGTGTGGTTCCTTCGAAGATCGCGCTGGCGAAACTTGAGGCCAACCTCGTAGGGCAGTTTGACGCGCCTTTCCGGCTCAAGGACGCGCTGACCCCGAATCTGAAAGAATATGACGTCATCCTGATTGATACGCCGCCGACGCTCGGGATCATGACGGTCAACGCGCTCGTGGCCGCCGGCTACCTGCTCGTGCCGATCCAGGCGTCCTATTACGCCCTGGAGGGCACGGACGACCTGCTCGAAACGCTCGAGCGGATCCGGGCCAGACCCAA
>QHZM01000433.1 GCA_003224665.1 Acidobacteriota bacterium | reverse complement strand
ATTTTGATTCTCGTCGGCATGCCTTCAGCCGCGGCTCCCTATCCGCGCGGACGAACGAGCTCCCTGGCGCCGGTGAGCAGCTCTGAGAGCTCCTTCCCAGGGTCCTCCGCGCCGAGCAATCGTTCCCCCACGAGTGCCGCGTTATAGCCCGCCTGGGCCAATCGAAAGAGCTCGTCTCCCGTTTTGATTCCGCTCTCGCTGATCGCCAGGCAGGATGAAGGGATTTTCTTGCGCAGCCGGAAGGACGTTTCGAGGTCCACCTCCATCGTCTTCAGGTTGCGGTTGTTGACGCCGATGATCCGGGCGCCGGCCGAGAGCGCCCGGTCGAGTTCCTCCTCCGTGTGGACTTCCACCAGCGCCGCAATCCCAAGCTGGTCACACAGTTCGATGAGCTTGCGGAGCTCCTTGTCCGGCAGGATGGCGGCGATCAGGAGGAGCGCGTCGGCGCCCGCTACCACTGACTCGAAGACCTGGTAGGCGTCGAGGACGAAGTCTTTTCGCAAGACGGGCAAGCTCACGGCTTCGCGGACCCGCCTCAAATCATCGAGCGACCCCAGGAAAAAATGCTCCTCCGTGAGCACCGAGAGCGCGGAAGCCCCGGCCGACTCGTAAGCCCGGGCAAGCTTATGGCGCCGATAGTCCCGCCGGAGCAGGCCGCGCGAAGGCGAGGCCCGTTTGAGCTCGGCGATGATCCGCAGCGCGATGCCGGAAAGCGCCGAAACAAAATTTCGATGGTCGGAACGCTGCTCGGCTTCCTGCTGCAACTTGCCCAGAGGCACCCGCGCCCGGGCTTCGTCGAGGCGCCGCTGGCTGCGCCCGACGATCTCGTCGAGGTAAGTATGTCCAGGTTCTACCATTGTTTGGAGTCGCACTCTCGGAGGGCTGGTTCGCGAGCGCAACAAAGCCTAACAGTAAGCTCCAGCGCAGGACAAAGTCAATCTCCGGCAAGGGCTCGCGCAAAGAAGACGCCGGGCGCGGCTCTGTGACCCGCGCCGAAAACCTCTGGATTTTTTCACCGGAAGTCCTATATTGAGCGTTCGCCCCGCTGGGCCGAACGGTTGCCGGAGGTACGCCATGTCCGACGTTGTCACTTTTGGCGAGGCGATGGTCCGCCTGGTCCCGCCGCACTTCGAGCGCCTTGAACAGACCCGTTCCCTCGACGTTCAGATCGGTGGCGGGGAGTTAAACGTTGCGGTGGGCACGAGCCGACTGGGTCTGAAGAGTACCTGGGTGTCGCGCCTTCCGAAGAATGCGCTCGGACGGCTGCTCGAAAACCGCGTGCGCCAGACGGGCGTGGACACGTCTCACTTGATCTGGTCGGACGACGGGCGAGTGGGCCTGTACTTCGTCGAATTCGGAGCCGCCCCCCGCCCGAGTTCCGTCCTGTATGACCGCGCGCACTCCGCCATCAGCGCCATCCGGCCCGGGGAAGTGGATTGGAAAAAGGTGCTGGCAGGCGCGAAGTGGCTCCATACGAGCGGCATCACACCGGCGCTCAGCGACTCCGCCGCGGCCGTCGCCCGCGAGGCTTTGAAAGCGGCGAGGGAATCGGGCGCGACGGTGAGTTATGACCTGAACTACCGCGCCAAACTCTGGTCGCCCGAGAAGGCCCAGGCGGTTCAGGAACCCCTGATGGAATTCGTGGACGTGCTCATCACCACGGAAGAAGACACGGGCGTGGTCTTTAAGATCGAGGCGAAGGGCACGACGGAGGCGAGAGGCTTTAAAGAAGTTACGGCGGAACCCTTTAAGGACGTGGCCCGGCGGCTCCAAGAAAAATTCCGCTTCAAAGCCGTGGCGATCACGCTGCGCGAGAACCCGCTCGTGTGGCGGAACACCTGGACCGCGATCGCCTACGCCGACGGAAAATTCTACGACGACGTCAAGTATGAGCTCGAGATCGTGGACCGCATCGGCGGAGGCGACTCCTTCAGCGCCGGCTTTATTTACGGCTCCCTAGTGAAAAAATCGTACGAGGCCGCCGTCCGTTACGGCAACGCGTTCAGCGCGCTCAAGCACACGATTCCGGGCGACTTCAACTGGGCCACGCTCCAGGAAGTGGAGACCCTGCTCAAAGGCGCCAGCCTGCGCGTCGCGCGATGAAGGTGGGAAGGGATGGCGAAGGCAAGGCAGGCATCGACGAGCGTGGGGAGCGTGCGGCGACAGCCACGAGCGCTCGGCGCCCTCACCCCCGCGGTCGTCGTAATTGCCGGCAACTCTTTCCGGTCACTCTCGGAAGTCATCGGTAAGTAAATCCGGTGGGGAGATAATCATGTCCTGGTCAAAAGAGAAAGCGATCGCGCGCATCCGAGAGGTTGGCGTCATCCCCATCGTCCGCGTCGCCTCGCCCGAAGACGCCTACCGGGTGGCGGAAGCCCTCATCGAAGGGAGCATCGGCATTGCCGAGATTACGATGACCGTTCCGAACGCCACCCGAGTGATGGAGCGCGTGGCAGAGCGGTTTGGCGAAAAGGTCCTGCTGGGCGCGGGGACGATCCTTGACCCCGAAAGTTGCCGCGCCCCTGGCAGGCCGGGGCCGACCTTGTGAAGATTTTTCCCTGCGGGCCGGTGGGCGGGCCGCAATACATCAAGGCCCTCAGAGCGCCGCTTCCTCACATTGACTTTGTGCCGACCGGAGGCGTGAACCTGGAGAACACTCCCGAATACATCAAGGCCGGTGCGGCAGCTGTTGCGGTCGGCGGCGAGCTTGTGGACGCAAAGGCGCTGCGGGAAGGGCGGCTCGACGTCATCACCTTAACCGCGCGCAAATTTGTGGAAGCCGTTCGCAATGCCAGAGCGAGTCTTGGAAAGTAACGGCCGTGCGCTCGACCCTGCTCAGCATCGGCCTGGTGCTCGCAATCCTCCTCGGAAGCGCCGTCCTCACCCAGCTCTTCGCTCGCGCGATGTACCTCGTCTGCCCCGGTTGCCGCGCGCTCAACGCGCGGCGCAGGACGCATTGCCGGTCGTGTGGCCGCGAGTTGCGTAAAGCAGCATCGGGGGACGCTTAAATGGGAGACAAAACCGAGAGAGGGGCTTGAGGTCTCGGACCTGGACTCGCGGGTGGCGCATACATGCCGCCTGTTGGCATGTGTGCGATCAGTGAACGCCCGACCGGTGCCGGGCTGAGCCCCGGCGGCGATGGCCAAACCCGCGTCCTCTTGAGGGGCGCGGGAGACTGAGGGCGTCATTTCAATGCTGTGCCGGCACTCCCGTATGGTACATCGCACACATCGCGAGAGGCGCGATGTATGCGCCACCCGCCGAGGAGGCGGAAAAGGGTCAAGAACTATTCCTCGAATGGGGTAAGCACTGACGACAACTTCGGAGTTGCCTTCCGCCGGGTCTAGGAACGCTCATCTGCACAAGGATGCAATGGATCCCCTGCAACATGTCACTCTATAGAATCCCTGACGACACAGCGAACTGGCAAACCTTCCGGATCCTCGGTTGGGGCGCAGCTATCTTGCTGCTCGGCATTTGCATCGTCTCCATCTACGAACCGATGGAACTCGGAGATTCAGCAAGAAGAGTGCTCGCATGGACGGCGGGTGCAATCGTCTTGTCGGTGGTCGT
>QHZM01000432.1 GCA_003224665.1 Acidobacteriota bacterium | reverse complement strand
CTTCATCGTGAACATCTCCGGGATGTTGTGGAAACCTTCGTCCACGATGGCGATCAGGTCCTCGTCATACACTTGCTTCTTGCGGTCGGCGAGGCGGCAGAAGGCCTCGTAAGCGTGCTCGAGTTCCGGCTTGGTTAATGGGTAGCCCAGGTCTTCGAAGCGCTTGGCCAGCGCGTGACGCCCGGAGTGCTTCCCCAGGACGATGTGGTTCGAAGGCATGCCGACGGTCTCCGGCTTCATGATTTCATAAGTGATGGCGTTCTTCAGGACACCGTCCTGGTGAATACCGGCCTCGTGGGCGAAGGCGTTGAGTCCGACAATTGCTTTGTTTCGCTGCACGGCAACGCCGGTCAGGCGAGAGAGCATCTGGCTGGAAGGGTAGAGCTCTTCCGTCCGGATCTCGGTAAATTCGGGGACCGCGTCGCGGCGCACGTGGAGCGCCATGACAAACTCTTCAAGCGCAGCGTTGCCCGCGCGCTCGCCGATCCCGTTGATCGTGCACTCGACCTGACGGGCTCCGCCGCGGATGCCCCCAAGGGTGTTCGCGACCGCGAGCCCGAGGTCATTATGAGTGTGCGTGCTCAGAATGACCTTGTCCATGCCCGGGACGTGCGCTTTGACAAAAGCGAACATCTCCTCGTATTCGCTTTCAAAGCAGTAACCGACCGTGTCGGGCAGGTTCAGAACAGTTGCCCCGGCTTCGACGGCGGCGTGGCAGCACTCCACCAGGTAGTTGCGGTCCGTGCGGCCGGCGTCTTCAGGCGAAAACTCGACGTCCGCGCAGAGGGATCTGGCGAGGCCCACGGCCTCGGAAATCTGTTTCAGGACTTGGGCGCGGGTCTTGCGGAGCTTGAACTGGAGGTGGATGTCGGAGGTGGCGAGGAACGTATGGATGCGAGGCCGCTCCGCTTCCTTCAGGGCTTCCCAGGCGCGGTTGATGTCCAGCGGCACAGCCCGCGCAAGGGCGGCAATCACGGGCCTGCGGATTTCAGCCGAGACCGCCTTCACGGCCTCAAAATCGCCCTGAGAAGCAATCGGGAACCCGGCTTCCATGATGTCCACACCCAGGCGGTCGAGCTGCCGGGCCATCTCGAGTTTCTCAGCCAGGTTCATGCTGCAACCCGGCGACTGCTCGCCGTCGCGGAGAGTGGTGTCAAAGACGAAGATCTTCTCAGGCATCGCTCGCCTCCTTGCTGTATCTTCGCTGGTCCGGCATGAGACGCGCCACCGCAATCTAACCTCTTCTATTGTCCGACCGGTAGGTCGGTCATGTCAAATCCATAATTTGGGCCTCTCGCCAGCCCGGGGAACGAAACAAGCTGTCCCCCGAGACGGCTTGTCATTTCCTTCGTGGCCGCGGACTCGGCCCAGGAGCTTGCCACCGCGAAAGACGCGGCCCTCCACGGAGCCGAACCCGCGCCAGGTTGACAGTTCGTTGCATCATCTAATAATATCGTACTCCTTGAATTCAAAAGTTCGCCGACGCAAAACGAATCGCTTCGAGATTTCAAAAAGCAACCGCGGAGTGTGCGCCCGGACTCCCTTTCGCGTCCTTAAGGAAAAACTCATGAATACGACGAACAGCCGCCGGTCCGTTGCTCGAGCGAAGGTCCTGATTCTCCTGGCAACGCTCGGCCTTTTCTG
Source organism: Acidobacteriota bacterium (assembly GCA_003224665.1). Classification (GTDB taxonomy): domain Bacteria; phylum Acidobacteriota; class Terriglobia; order UBA7540; family UBA7540; genus QHZM01. The sequence continues at coordinate 540 of QHZM01000432.1, read as the reverse complement.
CTCCGGCGCGGCGCTCGACGCTCAGACTTTCCGCGGGGCGATCGTGGGTACCGTAATGGACCAGACGGAGGCGCCGGTCCCCCGGGCGCGCGTGGCGGCGAAGAACCAGGCGACGGGTCTGACGCGGACGACCGCCACCGACGACGCCGGCGACTTTCACCTCCCCGAACTCCCCCTCGGAGATTACACGGTGATCGTGGAAAAAGAGGGTTTTGCGCCCGTGACTCAAGCCAATTTGCGTGTGGACGTAGGCGCCGAGCGCCGGCTGGACGTGACTTTAAAACCGGGCGTAGTGCAGTCCGTCGTGGAAGTGACCGCCGGTGTGCCGCTGCTTCAAACGACTATGAACACTCTGGGCGGCACGATTGAAGCCTCGCAGTTGGCTAACCTTCCGGTGAATGGTCGAGACTATACCAAGCTGATCTTCATGAACCCCGGCGTGACCGGATCACCCGACCAGATTACCGATTCGCCGGGATCGTTCGGAGTGTTTTCGGTGAACGGAGCGCGCGGGCGGTCGAACAATTTCCTGCTCGATGG
>QHZM01000431.1 GCA_003224665.1 Acidobacteriota bacterium | reverse complement strand
GTTCGAAAAGGGCTTAGCCGAAATCTTTACCCGCTCGACAAAGCAGGTTGAGGATGCTAAGCTGGAGGATGTTGTTCGAATCTTGAAGGCCAAGTACCTCTGTTAGCCCGAACAAGACCCCTGGTGCCAGGGGAACTATGCGTATTCGAGACTCAGGGAAAGGGCGGGGAAAGGCGATCCTGACCCTCGCGATTTTTGCGGCATTGGTTTTCTTCGTCGCAAAGACGCTTCCTGTCTACTTCCACAACTACGAACTTCAGGACTATATTCGTCAGGTGGTCATCCACGCTACGGCGGGACAGCGACCCACCGCGGAAGCGCTCCGGAATAATGTGGTGGCCAAGGCCCGCGACCTGGAACTTCCGGTCCAAAATGACAACGTGAAAGTTGTGGTCACCAGCAGCAGAGTCACCATTGACCTGGACTACGTGGCGCCCATCGATTTGAAAGTCTACACCCTGAACCTCCATTTCCATCCCTCGGCCGATAATCGGGCGTTGCTTTAAGCAGTGTCATACCCATTTTCTGCAAATCGAAATCCGTCGAGCCCGTGGGTGCCACCGTGGCGTCCTCGCCTGCGCCTTACGGCGCGAAAAGTGCTCCTCGGCATCGGGCTGGTTTGCTTCCTCTCCGTCGCCTCCGTCTTCGTCTATTACTACGTGCGCTTCTCGCGCCTGATTGACGCGCGCCTGACCGGCGACGTCTTCAACCACGCCTCGGCGGTGTTTGCCGCGCCCTCGGAAATCTTCGTCGGAGAGCCTGCAACGCCGGAAGCGCTGGCTGCGCGGCTGCGACGGGCGGGCTACGCGGAGGGCGAAGGAGGCTCCAGGGTCGGCACGTACAAGATAGCGCGCGACCGGCTCGAGATTTACCCCGGGCCCTCGTCCTTCTTTCACACCGACATCCAGGCGGAAGGCTCCGCGGCCCTGGTCTTTCGCGACGACCGAATCGCCGCAATCACCGCGCTCGAGCGCATGGCCCCGCTGGGGAATTACTCGCTCGAACCCGAAGTCCTGACGACGCTGTTTGACCAGACGCGAACGAAGCGACGGCTGGTGCGATATCAAGACTTGCCCAAGGTCCTGGTAGACGCGGTGCTCGCCACCGAGGACCACCGCTTCTTCTCCCACCACGGCGTGAACATCTACCGGATCGTCGCCGCAGCGATCGCCGACCTGCGGGCGGAAGAGCGCATCCAGGGCGGCAGCACTCTGACGATGCAGCTTGCGCGCAATTTCTTTCTGACGCCTCGGCGCACCATCCGACGGAAAGTGGCGGAAATTTTCCTCGCCCTGCTGCTCGAGCAGAGGCTCACCAAAGAGCAGATCTTCGAGCTCTACTCCAACCAGGTGTACCTGGGGCAGCGCGGCAGTTTTTCCATCTACGGCTTCGGCGAGGCCGCGGGCTCGTACTTCAACAAAGACGTCTCGAGCCTCGCGCTCCCCGAGGCCGCGCTGCTGGCCGCGCTGATTCGCGGGCCCAACCTCTATTCGCCTTACAAGTACGCGAGCCGCGCTCTCGAGCGGCGGAATTACGTCCTGAGGCGGATGCTCGAGACCGGTTACGTCACTGCCCAGGAGGCTGAAAAGGCCTCCGCTGCTCCCATCGGTCTGGCCAAGCAGAACGTCGAAGCGACCCAGGCGCCGTTCTTTGTGGACATGGTGAAGGACCAGTTGCTGCTGGAGTTCACCGAGCGCGAATTGCTCTCGCAAAGCTACCGCGTCTACACCACGCTCGATCTCGATTTGCAGCGCGCGGCTTCCGAGGCCGTGCGGTCAGGCATAGGGGAAGTGGATGAGCTTGTGAAAAAGCTGAACCGCGTGAAGGGAGCTCCGCCTCCTGAACCCAACCAGCCGCAGGTGGCCCTGGTCGCCCTCGACCCCCACACGGGCGCGCTGAAAGCCCTGGTGGGAGGGCGCGACTACGGGATAAGCCAGCTCAACCACGTGCTCGCGCGGCGGCAGCCCGGATCGTCTTTCAAGCCTTTCGTGTACGCCGCGGCGCTGAACACCGCTGTGGACGGCTCGCAGCCGTTGGTGACGCCCGCGACCATCCTGGTGGACGAGCCCACGACGTTCCAGTACGGAGGCCAGCCTTACGAGCCGGAGAACTACAAGCAGGAATACCACGGCTTGGTGACCGTGCGCGACGCTTTGACGCATTCCCTGAACGTCGCCACCGTGCGCCTGGCTGAGATGGTGGGTTATGAGAAGGTGCGCGACCTGGCCGTCGCGGCCGGCCTCAACCGCGAGCTCGTGCCCACGCCCGCCCTCGCCCTCGGCGCTTACGTCGCGACGCCGCTCGAGATTGCGGGCGCCTACACCGTTTTTGCCAACGATGGCCAGTACGTGGCCCCGCGGTTCATCCTCGCCGTCTCGGACTCGCAGGGTCGCACGCTCTGGCGCAGCCCCTTGATCACACGCCGAGTGCTCGACTCCCGCGTCAACTATCTGATGGTGAGCCTGCTCGAAAGCGTTTTGAACAACGGCACGGGAGTCGGTGTGAGGACTCGCAACTTTACGATGCCGGCGGCGGGCAAGACCGGCACTTCGCACGACGGGTGGTTTTCCGGTTTTACCTCCAACCTGCTCGGAGTCGTCTGGGTGGGCTATGACGACGACCGCGAGCTGAGACTTTCCGGTGCGGGCTCG
>QHZM01000430.1 GCA_003224665.1 Acidobacteriota bacterium | reverse complement strand
CTCAATGCATCCCACAATGTGGGGCTTGCGGAGAGCCAGATAAGCGACGGTCGCTGCGGCTGCGGCGCCCGCTCCGATGGCAATTCCGGTGCTTGATTTGTAACCGCCACTCGGCGGAGTGTACGTCCCGGTGCCTGTGCCTCCGGTGCCGCCGCCCCCATAACCCCCCTGCGCGAACGCTGATAGCGAAAAGAACACGCAGAACAGGAGTGCTGCGGTCAATCGCGTCAATACACGTCGAAGCATATTTTCCTCCTCAACTTTCTCTCGTGCGATGCGCTTTCGATTTACCTTGGACCTTTAGCCTACGCGCGCGGGTCTCTCAAGGCAAGGCGCGACGTGTAAAGATATTGTAAAGAATTTGTCACGGAAATCTGCATGCGCCCATGGTGGCGCGAGACATCTCAGGGGTGGCAATTGAAGAGCGGGAAACGGCGGGAACGCTCCGTCGTCGGAGCACGCAAGTGCACTCACCGCGCCGGCCGGATCGAGCGCACGAGCGTTCGAAGGGACAAATGCTCGCCATAAAGAAAGATGCGCCCCGCCAGGCGCGCGGCGAAGGGGTAGCGGAAAATCATTTCGATCCGGCCCCGTGTCTTCCCCTCGTGGTCGCCGCCCGGCAACCTCTTAACGTAATCGCCGAGGGCGCCGCGCCAGAGGTCGCTGAAGCGCGCGAGCGACTGTTCCACCTCGCCCCGCTCGAACGCGCGCTGGATGACTTTGCAGGCCAGCTCCGCGCTCACCATCGCCGGATAAATCCCCTCACCCGTCGCGCCTGAGACGAAGCCCGCGGCGTCCCCGATAAGCATGGCGCGCCCGCGCGTAAGGCGTGGCATCCCGTAGACTGCGCCCACGGGGTCAATATCGAAATACACCGATTCCGGCCAGAGCTCTTCCGGGATGTGGCCTTTCTTTTGAAGGTTGCGGAAAAAGCGGTCGAACAGAGGCCGAATCTCGTGGTTGTCATTCAGCATGGCGCCAATCCCCACGCAGACGTGCCTGCGCTTGGGAAAGACCCACCCGTAGCCCCGGACGCCTTCGTACTCGAGATAGACTCGGAAAGGGAAGCGGTTGCCGTAGAATGCGCGGAGCCGGCCAGGGTCGAGAGGGACGTCCGCGTTGGCGCACACCACGTAATCTTTGGCCGCCCACCCTTTTCGAAAGCCCGCGGCGACGGCGATGCGGCTAGAAGCCCCGTCGGCCCCGATCAGGACCTTGGCGGCGAATTCGCGACCGTCGAGCAGGCGGACCTTGATCCGGTCGCGGTCCTCTTCGACCGCGACGACGGGGCTTCGCCCCAGGAATTCCGCTCCCGCTTCGAGGGCGATGCGGCGCAGGCCATCGTCAAATTTCGAGCGCAGGGAAAGGTAACCGGAGGGCTGCGCTTCGGAAAACAGGCCCGCGCGAATCGCCTCTCGGTCGTAAAACGTGACGCCGTAGAAAGGCGCTTCCACAAGCTCTTCGAGCCGGGCCATCAGATAGGGAAATCGCTCAAAGGCCAGCCGGTTGATCCAGCTCGCGCAGGTCTTGTGGCGCGGGAAGGCCGCGCGGTCGAGGAGCAGGACCCTGTAGCCTCGGTCTGCGATGAGCTTGGCCGCCGTCGATCCCGCCGGCCCCGCCCCGACGACGATGACATCCACTCGATCTCGCATGAAAGTCCCGACCTCGAAAACTTAACACACGCGCGTGCAGCGCTCAATTTGGCTTGGCGCTCCTGCGCCGCGGCAACACCGCGTGCTGGCGGCCCTGAAGTTGACTTGCCCGCGGCCGCGGCCTAGGATGGGCGTCCGAAGCGCACGGTGTTATGAACGGAATCATTGAAGCTGACACTGAAAAATACCTCTACAGCCTGCTTCCCCGTCGGGACGCCACCACGCGCGAGATGGAAAGCTACGCGAAAAAGCACGCCGTCCCCATCATCGGCCCCGCCTGTGGGCGGTTGCTCTACCAGTTGGCGCGACTCGTCCTGGCCCGGCGGGTCTTCGAGATGGGCTCGGCCATCGGCTATTCCACGCTTTGGCTGGCGCGTGCCGTGGGTGCACGGGGCACCGTGTATTACACCGATAGCGACACGGAGAATGCCCGCCGGGCCCGGTCATACCTTCGCCGCGCCGGTCTGCTCGGCCGCGTGCGTTTCCTCGTGGGCGATGCGCTCGGGCAGCTCAGGGCCACCCGCGGGAAATTCGACCTGATCTTCAACGACGTTTCGAAGACTCAATATCCGGAAGTCTTCCGCCTCGCCGTCCCCCGGCTGCGAGTGGGCGGGCTGTTCATCACCGATAACGTGCTGTGGTCGGGCCGCGTCGCGCGTCCTGCTGCTGCGGGCGACGCCGAGACACGCGCCATTCAGAAATTCAACAGGCTGATTTACAGTTCCCCGAAGCTCCTCACCACCATCCTTCCGCTTCGGGACGGATTTGCGGTGTGCGAGCGGATCGCCTGAACTGGACCTTCAGCGAACCTTCCTCAGCAACTTCTACGAGGGCCGAAGGCTCAATTCATCATGGCTCGGATTCGCGCGAGCGCCTGCCTCACTTGTCGCGCCTGCGGGTCATCGGGCGGCGAAAGGCTGAGGTACGCTTCGAGGTCGCCCAGGGCTTCACGATGGCGACCCATCAGGAAATAGACCATACCGCGATCGCGCACATCGTGGGGCGAGCCGGGGTCGATCGCCAGGGCGAGTTCAACCATGGTGAGCACTTTCGAAAAGTTGCGACGCCGGAAATAGGAGCCCTTCAGGTTGTTGAGCATCCGTGCCAGGATTTGCTTGTGCGTCG
>QHZM01000399.1 GCA_003224665.1 Acidobacteriota bacterium | reverse complement strand
CCCGAGGAGGCGGGCTCTCATGGCGAGTTGTCCTTCCTGCGGGGCACCGCCTACTTGCTCGCTGGCAAAACTCAGGAAGCCTCTCAGTATCTGTCCGCGGCACTCGCTGCCGATGCGAAGAACGTCGCCTACTTGTTTGCCTATGCCGGGCTCGAAGGCTACCAGCAACTTTATCCGGACGCTCTCGCCACCCTTCGCAAGGCCCGCCAACTGGATGCCAAATCCGAAGGCATTCCCTATCAGATGGCCGTGACTTACGCGCTGATGCACCGCTATGATGAAGCCCGGCAAGCCTGCGAAGAAACTCTCCGTCTCGCCGCCCAGCGCGACGACGTCTATTTCCTCATAGGAGTCATCAAGCTGGAAGAGGGAGATTTTCGGGCGGCGGAAGAATCGCTCCGGCAGGCAATGGACCTGAACCCTGGTGTCGCGTCGTTCCACACGGCGCTGGGCGTGGCCTTATTCAAAGCGACAAATCTTCGGGAGAGCCGGAGAGAACTGGAACGAGCCTTGACCCTCGATCCCCAGGCCGCGTCGGCCTACCTGTGGCGGGCGCGCGTGCTGGCGCGCGAGGGGCAACTGCCCAAAGCGGTCGCGGATTACGAAACCTATACGACCCTCTTTCCTGACAGCGCGAAGGCTTATCAAGAACTCGAAGCGCTCTATGGCCAAACCGGGCAGACCGAGAAGGTCGCCACCGTTCATGCCAAATCCGTGGCTTTGAAAGCTGAGAAAGGCGAGGTAAGCCGCGAATCCTCTCTTCTCGACCAGCTCTGGATGACCCGCCTTCGCGAAGGCCTTGGGCAAGTGGTCTTGGGCCCATAGAGTGTGTCTGAAAACCCTCCTGCTGTAGCGGGTCGCCGCGGCGACTCCTACGTGCTCTGCCGCTGGACCCAGGTCAATTTTCCGCCTACCGGTAGTCTAAATCGTGTGTCACAGTCTTGACATTACATCGTGGAGTACTGATAACATAGGGAAGTAAGGTTTTGTGGGGCGAGGCGGCGCCTCGCCCCTGCCACTTCACTGGGACCGTGGTGGAGTCCCACGTAATGCTTCAATTTAGAACGCTGATGGCGGTTCACGAACCTGCTGATCAGGATCAGAGGCCGAGCTCTCGGGGCCGTATAGCCTCGAAATGAAAGTATATCCAACGATGTTGTTGAACATAAAGGAGATGCTTAAAGCCAGCAGCGCACAGGACGAAAGAAGTGAGGCTGTACACCCCTAACGAAATATTTTGGGCTTTGCAACCAAGAGAGAATTTGCAGACGTGCCCGTCTGAGTTTTCACACACACACGCCATGGGCTCCACCTCGGCCCCGATTTCCCCGCCCCCATCGGTCTCGCGCGGCATCGCTGCCGCGCCCGCTCTGAGGGCACATTGAATCCCTAGGGGAGAGGAAGTAACATCACGTCCAGTGCCTTAAAGGGGTGGGACGTCGTTGTCGCGATACAGGGTAAAGCCTGAGATCAAGCGGTTTTTTGGCCGATTCATGACAGCCACCGTGGCCGCTCTAACCGCGCTTTCCGCGATGCGGGCACGGCCCTGCCAGGCACAGGATCAAGAACCAGAAAGAGCTCCGGGCTGCTATATTGCCGGGGGTGTTGACGCCCTTGAAAAAGGCAACCTGCACTTGGCTGAGCGTGAGTTTCGCGGGGCGCTCAAAGCCTTTCCGGCCCTGCTGGAAGCGCGTGAAAATTTGGCGATCACTTTGGCTCGAAAGGGAGAGCTCGATGAGGCCGTGCAGGAGTTCAAGGGAATCCTGACGGATTGGCCCAAATGGGCCGAGGCTCACTACAACCTGGGGTTGGTCTTGCTTCAGAAAAACGACACCGACGGAGCTCTCAAGCATTTTCGCCGCGCCGCCGAGCTGAACCCTGCTTATCCGGAAGCGCATAACAATCTGGGATTAGTTCTGGAGAAAGGAGGGGACGTTGACGGGGCGCTCGGGGAATTCCGCGAGGCCGTCAGACTCAACCCGCAATACGCCGAAGCCTTGAACAACTTCGGACAATTGCTCGCGCAAAAGGGAGAGATTGATGCCGCAATTGGCGAGTACCGGGCCGCGCTAGGGGTGTGGCCGGACTTTGCCGAGGCTCACCTGAACTTGGGTTCGGCGTTATGGAAAAACCATGAGCTCGAACCCGCCGAGTATGAACTCCGCACTGCAGCCGGCCTCGGCAGCGCAGAGGCGCAGGTCAGGCTGGGAGCCGTTCTCGGCGAAGCGGGCCGGTCGGAGGAAGCGGTGGCGGCACTGCGGAAGGCGGTTGAGCTCTTGCCGGACGACGCGGAGGCTCACGTTTTGCTGGGTGCAGTCCTGGAGCAAAAAGGCGATTTGGCGGCGGCGCTTGACGAATTCCGGCAGGCGGCGAAAGCCGATCCTGATTTCGCCGACGCCTACGCAAACCTGGGGGTCGGTCTTCGTCAACAGGGTGATCTTCCAGGCGCACTGTCCGCGTTGCAGAACGCCGTGGAGCTGGCACCGGCGAATCCCGACGTCCGCTATCAACTCGGGTTCACTTTCCGTCGCATGGGCCAACTGCCGGAGGCTGAGACCGAACTGCGACACTCCTTATCCCTGCAGCCAAACAATGCAGAGGCCTACTACGTTTTGGGCCAGACGCTTGAGCAAATGGGCAAACACCAGGAGTCAGCAACTGCCTTCGCGGAGGTTGAACGCCTGCACCACAACAGTGCCGATTATGCCCAGGCCGTCACCCAGTACAACCTGGGTATGCAGGAACTCGGAAAAGGGAACCTCAGCGCGGCTCGGGAAGCTTTTGGGCTGGCCTTATCTTTTAGACCTAACTTT
>QHZM01000398.1 GCA_003224665.1 Acidobacteriota bacterium | reverse complement strand
GGTTTCCCGCAGCGGGTCAACGATGGTGCGGCCTCCTTCGACGGCGCTGCGCACTCCCAAAATGGCCTTTTCGACCACAGCATTCCCCGAAGTCCGCGCGGTAATCGCGAGGGCCTCGAGCATCGGGACGCCGCTGGTGATGAGAGTCCCGAGCGTGCGGGTAAACCGCGCGACGGATATTTTTCTCATCAGGGTGCCGATCAGCGGGATCTTGAGGACCACCGTATCGACGGCCATGCGGCCTCCCGGGGTCCCGTACCATACCTTCAAACCGTAGAGCAGCGCGCCGACGGCAAGGATGACCATCCAGCCGAAACTGACCACGCTGTTGCTGAGGCCGATGACAATCCGGGTGGGGAGCGGCAGCTCCACGCCCAGGCCCGCGAACAACGTGGCGAAGGTGGGAACTGCATACCTCAACAAGGCGAAGATGACCAGTGCCGCGATGGCGATCACCGCAATCGGGTAAATCATCGCCGACTGGACCGCCCGCCTGAGTTTCACTGCCTTCTCGATATAGGTGGAGAGGCGTTGCAAGATGGTGTCCAGGATTCCGCCCGTCTCACCCGCTTCCACCATGTTGGAGTAGAGGTCATCAAAGATCTTCGGGTACAACCGCAGCGCATTGGCGAGAGTGGAACCGGCCTCAACCGTACCCCGAACTCCCGTGAGGGCTTTGGCAAAAGCTCTTCGGGATGGCGATCTCCCGGCCTTTCTCGACGATGCGCGTGGGTGTGATCTGTTCGCGACGCAGGACGGCGTCGAGCGCTTCGCGGCTGGGGGAAGCGCGGACTCCGGTGATCTGTTGTCCGGTTCGGGACGTTCCGCGAAATTCAAATTGCGGCATAGCTTCTCACCTCACTGAGGGCTCCCTGGCCCCCCGGCGACACGCCCGGCTATCGGCGCGCGGGGGCGTAGGGCGGCTGAGAACGTTGAGCGGCGGTTGGAGCGCCGCGGGTGATCATATCCTGGAGCTCCTCGGGATTGCTCGAACGGGCCAAGGCCGTCTCCAGGGTGATGCTCTTCTGCTGATAAAGCGTGTGGAGCGCCTGGTTGAAAGTCTGCATGCCGAACTTTTCTTGTCCGGACTGCATCGCTGAATAAATCTGGTGGATCTTGTCTTCGCGGACCAGATTGCGGATCGCGGCATTGGGAATCAGGATTTCCATGGCCATGGCGCGGCCTCGGCCGTCCGACTTGGACAACAGCGACTGACATAGGATGCCCTCGAGCACCAGCGAGAGCTGGGCGCGGACCTGGGATTGCTGGTGGGCGGGGAACACGTCGATGATGCGGTTGATGGTCGAAGAGGCGGAATTGGTGTGCAGCGTCCCGAAGGTCAAGTGTCCGGTTTCCGCGATGCGCAGCGCCGATTCGATCGTCTCGAGGTCACGCATCTCCCCGATCAGGACCACGTCAGGGTCCTCCCGCAGCGCCGCGCGCAGCGCGTTCGCAAAGGAATGGGTGTCGGAATGGACTTCTCGCTGGTTCACCAGGCACCTCTTGTGCGGGTGGATGAACTCGATCGGGTCCTCGATCGTGATCATATGTTCGAAGCGCGTTTCGTTGATCGCGTTGAGCATCGTTGCGAGCGTGGTTGACTTGCCGCTCCCGGTGGGGCCGGTAACCAGGATCAGACCGCGGGGTTTCTCGCACAGCTTGCGGAGGATGTGGGGCAGACCCAGTTGGTCGAACGTCTTGATCTCGAAAGGGATCACGCGGAAGACGCACGCGACGGCTCCCCGCTGGTTGAAGAGGTTGCCGCGAAAGCGCGCGATGTCCTTGATGCCGAAAGAAAAGTCCAGTTCCAGCGTCTCTTCGAAACGGTGCTTTTGCGCGTCGGTCAAAATGCTGTAGGCGAGCTGCTTCGTTTCGGCGGGACCGAGCGGCGGAAGGTCGTCGCAAGGTTTCAGCTCGCCGTGGACGCGGACGCGCGGCGGGGAATTCGTGGTGATGTGGAGGTCGGAACCCCCCGAGTCCACCATGCGCTTCAGGAGATCGCTCAGGCTCGGTATCGACATTGATCCTGCTTTCTCGCGCTCCCCCCTCGCCGTGAGGCGCGAATTAGAGAACAGACTCGCGGATGACTTCTTCGAGAGTGGTCAATCCCGCGGCAACTTTGATCAGGCCGCTGCGCCGAAGGCTAATCATGCCCTGCTCGATAGCTTTCTTTTTGATCTCGAGGGCAGACGCGCCCACCAGGATCAACTCACGCAGATCGTCAGAGATTTCCAGGACTTCGTAAAGACCTAAGCGCCCCTTGTAACCTTTGTTCCCGCACGTAGCGCAGCCCTGGCCCTTGAAGACTTTAACGGACTTGGCCTCCTCGGGAGTATAGCCGGCGTCAATGAGCACCTGAGGTGTGACGTGGTCCTCCACCTTGCACTCCGCACAGATGCGGCGGGCGAGCCGCTGGGCGGCAATCAGATGCACGGACGTGGCCACCAGGAAGGGCTCGATGCCCATGTTCATGAGTCGCGAAATGGTGGAGGGCGCGTCATTGGTGTGGAGAGTGGAGAGGACCAAGTGTCCTGTGAGGGCCGCCTTGATGGCGATTTCCGCGGTCTCAAAGTCGCGGATTTCGCCCACAAGAATGATGTTCGGGTCCTGCCGGAGGAACGACCGGAGGGCTGCGGCGAAGTTCAGCCCGATCTGCTCCTTCATTTGCACCTGATTGATTCCCGGCAACTGGAACTCGACCGGGTCCTCCGCGGTGATGATGTTGGTGTCCGGCTTGTTGAGCTGGGAGATGGAAGAGTAAAGCGTATTCGTCTTTCCGCTTCCCGTCGGCCCGGTGACCAGCACCATCCCGTAAGGCTTGAAAATAGCCTTCTGGAACTTGGCGAGCGACTCGGGCTCGAACCCGAGCTTGGTCATGTCCAGCCGCAGGTTTTCTTTGTCGAGAAGCCGCATCACAATCTTCTCGCCGTGCAGCGTGGGAAGGACGGAGACTCGGAAGTCGAGCTGCTTCTTCCTCCCGTCCTTCATGAACTTGATCATGATGCGCCCGTCCTGCGGCAGCCGCTTCTCGGAGATATCGAGCTTGGCCATGATTTTCACGCGGCTGATGATGGCGTCCCGCAGCTTGTTGGGCGGATTCATGATGGTCATGAGCATCCCGTCGACGCGATAGCGGACGCGGTATTCCTTTTCGTAAGGCTCCATGTGAATGTCGCTCGCGCCACGCTTCACTGCATCGGTCAGGATGTAGTTTACCAGCTTGATGACCGGCGCTTCTTCAGCAGCCTTCTCGAGTTCCGCCAGGTTCAGACCTGCCTGGTCTTCCGCCTCCAGTTCGACGCTCTCCGTAGCTCCTTCGTCAATGAAGCTGACGATTTCCTCGAGTTCCTTCTTGCGTTCATGGCCAGGGTGAGCGAAGAACCGACCCGGCTTAAGGGCAGAACCTGGTACTTGATCGCGGTTTCCATCGGGATCAGCTTGATGACGTTGGGGTCCACCTCGAAGTATGAGAGGTTGATCGAAGGGACACCGTACTGGCGGGAGAGCACGGCGGTGACTTCGTCGTCGCTCAGGAACCCCAGCTTAACCAGCGTGTTACCCAGCCGGCCCCCATTCGATTTCTGGTGCTCGAGGGCCTGCTTGAGCTGCTCAGGTGAGATTAAGTTCTCCTTGAGCAGAATTTCGCCAAGCTTTCCAGACATCCCGTGAACCCCCGATTAAGCGCATGAAAGAGGTCAAGAGTGAAAGGAGCGTTTAGGCTCCCTGCGGGTTCGTAGTCGAATTCCTGGTCATCGGACACTTATGGTCATCGTAGAAAAGTCGAGGGATATTGTCAAGCCGATTTCCTAGACCGTTTCCCCATGGAAATCCAGATTGAATCGCTTCTTTCACCGCTTTCTGGCTCGAACACCGCGGACCTTAAGCAGCCGCCAACTACTTTTAACCCGCAGAAATAGCGACTCTTACAGTTTCAGACGACAGCGCCTGCTCTCGCCTTGACTTTGGGTGACGGCAGGGATAGCTTTTGAAAATCATGCGACCTGCGACCAACGGGAATGAGTCCGAAACGCGCCGGCAGTTGAGGCGTATATATACGACGCTTCTCGCGGCGTTTGGTCCGCAGGGCTGGTGGCCGGCTCGTATCCGGCTCGAAGTCATTCTAGGCGCTATACTTACACAAAATACGGCTTGGAAAAATGCCGCTTTGGCCGTGAGGAGACTTCGGCAGGCCGGGATGCTCAACCATGAAAAGCTGAGCAGCGCCTCCCTGTCCAAACTTGAGTCCCTAATCCGGCCTGCCGGCTTTTTCCGTCAAAAAGCGCGCACGATACGGAATTTTTTGCGGTATTTGGAGACTTCACACGGCGGCTCGCTCAGGGCCATGTTTTCGACCCCCGGCGAAAAGGTGCGCCGCGAGCTCCTGGCACTTAAAGGGCTGGGCCCTGAAACGGCTGATGCAATTCTTCTCTATGCGGGGGGCAAGACGTTCTTTGTCGCTGACGCCTACAGCCGGCGAGTCCTGGCGCGGCACGACCTTTGGAAGCCGACTGCAACCTATTCGGAAGCGCAGCAGGTCTTGCACGAGCACCTGCCGGGAAGCCATGCTTTATTCAATGAGTTCCATGCCCTCCTGGTTGAAGCAGGAAAGCGGTACTGCAAGCGCGAGGTTCCCCGGTGCGAAGCTTGTCCCTTAGAGCCGTTTTTGAACCACCGACACGTGGCTCGACCGGACCATAAGGGTTTCGCTTTCGCAAAGCCCCCGGCTGTTTCCGGGGTCTCAGGGCGCGTCGGCCCCACGTTAAAACGGATGGAACTCTCTCACCATTTGGGTTAACCCCATGCAGGCAAATCCGCACCGGCCACGCAAGGCGGTCCTCATTTTCCTCCTCGGTGTTGTGGTCGCACTGTTTTTTCTGGCCTGGAGCCAGGCGTCCTTAAATCTATCCTTCATCCGCCCGCAGAGCGCGGGCGAGACGATCGCCCTGCTCGCCATTTCCACCCTAATTTTCCTCGCATTCGTCATTTTCGCCCTGATCCTGTTGAGGATTCTG
>QHZM01000397.1 GCA_003224665.1 Acidobacteriota bacterium | reverse complement strand
ACCGCTCCGTTGACTCGGCGCGCGCCGCTATGGTACCAATCCGGTGCCTTACCAAGGCCATCATGCAGGCCGCCGTCAAGAAAACTCGCCATGAAGCCTAAAGTCTTCGTCACGCGCCCTCTTCCGCCGGCCGTTCTCGATCGCCTGTCGGCCCAATGTGAATTGCAGGTTCACTCGGAGGACTCCCCGATGGCGCCCGCGCGGCTGGCTGAGGCCAGCGGGGAAGTTGAGGGACTCGTGGTCGTGGGCTCCCGGGTCACGGAAGAAGTCTTGCAGCGCGCAAGCAAGCTGCGGGTTGTGGCGAACGTCGGCGCCGGTTATGACAACATTGACGTCGCTGCCTGCTCGAGGCGCCGCATTGTGGTTACGAACACGCCCGGCGTTTTGGCGGAGACGACGGCCGACCTCGCCTTTGCGCTTCTCATGGCCGTGGCCCGCCGGGTCGTGGAAGGGGACCGGTTTGTGCGGGACGGACGCTGGCACGAATGGCAGTGGGGCCTGCTGTGGGGGGCAGACATCCATCACAAGACCCTGGGGCTGTACGGATTCGGCCGGATCGGGCAGGCCATGGCGCAGCGCGGCCGCGGTTTTTCGATGCGAATCCTCTACCATGCGCGACGCCGGGTCGCCGAGTCGGTGGAGCGGGAACTCGAAGCCCGGCATGTTGACCGCGACATCCTGCTGCGCGAGTCGGACTTCCTGAGCCTGCACGTCCCTTTGGTGCCTGAAACGCGCCACCTTATTCAGGCGCGGGAGCTCGGCCTGATGAAGCCGACGGCAATCCTGATCAACACGGCGCGCGGGCCGGTGGTGGATGAAGAAGCTCTGGTCGAGGCGCTGAGGTCGGGGAAGATTGCGGGCGCCGGCCTGGATGTTTTCGAACACGAGCCCCAAGTCCACCCGTCCTTGATAGCCATGAACAATGTGGTCGTCATACCCCACGTCGGGAGCGCCACGGCGGAAACTCGGTTCAAAATGGCGATGTTGGCCGCCGAAAACCTAATGGAGGCGCTCAGCGGCCGCCGCCCGCCAAATGTTGTCAACCCCGAAGTATTCGATTGAGCGGAAGGCGCCTGAAGCGGGCTGCCTGGAATCCTCCCCTTGCGTTTCTGCTGCCCCTTCCCAATAATGGAATTGTGCTCACCCGCAACAACGCTCGCCTGACGCTCGATGGGGCCCGCGCCATTCTGGCAGTGGCTGAAAAGAAAGCTCGAGAAATCAAAGTGCCGCAGAATATCGCCGTCGTGGACGAGGGAGGCCACCTGCTGGCCTTCGCCCGAATGGATGGCGCAAAGCTTTCTTCCATCGAAGTTGCCTTGACGAAGGCCCGGGCGGCAGCGTTGCGGCGCGCCCCCACCGGGCCCTCACCCTCATCGGGTGAGCCCAGTATTCTCCTCTCCCTGGGCCTCCCCCTTGCCACCGAAGGGAAGCTGACCTGCATTCGCGGCGGCCTTCCTCTGTTGGTGGAGGGTCAATGCGTGGGCGGAATCGGCGTCAGTGCGGGAACGGAAGATGAGGACGTGCTGGTGGCTCAAGCCGGCGTCGTCGAGCTCGCGAAAGTTGCGTCATGAAGACCCCGAATGGCACTGTGAGTGTTGCCCCGCCCGCTGAGGCGCGCGGCAAGGAGCTGGCCGAGCATATTTTTCTGGATACGCTGGCTGCTCTTAATGTCCGCAGGGTCATGCTCTGCAAGTTGAAACGCGAAGGAGGCGCCTTGGTGGCCGGCGGCGTTTCAATTCCATTACTGCGTCCTCCCCGCGTGGTGGCTTTCGGCAAAGCTGCCATCCGGATGGCGGCTGTCCTGGACGAAATCCTGAGCGGGCAGGTCGAAGCCGGGGTCGTGGTGGCGCCCACCGAACCTTCCGCAAAGCTCAATCGGTTCCATTATTTCGCGGGCGGCCATCCTTACCCGAACGCCCGGAGCTCTGAAGGCGCCGAGGCCGCCCTGGGACTGCTGTACGGCCTCACGCCTGATGACCTCGCCATTTTCCTCGTTTCAGGCGGCGGGTCGGCGCTTTTTGAAAAGCCTCTCGACCCCAAGGTTGCTTTGGCCGACCTCCTCGAATTCAACCGGGTCTTAGTGACTTGCGGCCTGCCCATCGAACAAATCAACGTCCTGAGAAAGCACGTTTCTGCGGTTAAGGGTGGTCGCCTTGCTGTCCGGGCGTACCCGGCGCGGCAGCTTACGATCTTCATATCCGACGTGCCTGAACACCTCCCGTCCATGGTGGCTTCGGGCCCCACGATGCCGGATGAGTCCACGGCTGAACAGGCGTACCAGATCGCAGAGCAAAACAGGTTGGTGGCAAAATTCCCTGCGAGTATCCGGAAGCACTTCGAGGGGCACACGCTCGAGGAGACTCCCAAGCCGCATGAGGAATGGTTCGCAAATTCCCGCTACTTCTGCCTGCTTTCAAACCGCGATGCGGTTGAGGCCGCCAAAGCCGCGGCGGAAAACCAGGGGCTCGTTTGCGAAATTGATACAAATGTTTGGGACACTGACTACCAGGAGGTCGCCAGGACTGCGGCCAACTCTCTTGAGGCCTTGATCCGGGCCCACCCGGGCCAGCCGGTTTGCCTCGTCATGGGCGGGGAGGTTACCTGTGCGGTCATCGGTGATGGAAGGGGCGGCCGCAACCAGGCTTTTGTTCTTTATGCGGCCCAGTTGGTTGCCGGGCGAAAACGCGTCGTCCTGAGCGCGGCGACGGACGTCGGCGACATACTGGACATCGGATACACTGACAACAACGTCCGCGACGTCCGCATCTGGCTGGCGTTTGGTTAACCCCGGGTGGATGTGGGACGAGCGTCCCAACCGAAAATCCAAACTTTGAAACTTCTATTCGTCGCTTTTGGAGGAGCTAAATGCCTGAATCAATTGGCTTTATAGGCCTCGGCCTTATGGGCCAGCCGATGGCTATGAACCTCGTGAAGGCGGGTCATCCCGTAAAGGCATTCAACCGGACGCGCCA
>QHZM01000396.1 GCA_003224665.1 Acidobacteriota bacterium | reverse complement strand
CACCGGAAGCAAGCACGGCGCCGAAAAGGGCGAGCTGACGTTCATGATCGGCGGGGAACGCAAAGTGCTCGAACGGGTGATGCCGGTCCTTCGAGTCCTTGGGAAGAAGCACATCTATTGCGGACAGAACGGGCTCGGCCTCGCCGCCAAGCTCGCTCAAAATGCCATCCAGGCCACGATGGTGGAAGTGTTCTGTGAGGGGTTGGTCCTTGCGGCGAAGTGCGGCGTCTCACCGCAAACAATGTTCGAAATTATCCAGTCGAGCATGGCGCGCGCGGGCCTTACGGATTTCAAAGCTCCGTTTATTTTCAAAGGGGACTTCTCTCCCTATTTTCCTTTATAAAAGTCCGCGTAGCCCCGGCGGCGACATGAGCTGTCGTGCTGCGTCAAGGGAACACTTTGAGATCGCTCTCGCGAGGTGAGAGATCGAAGCGGTCCGGCGATCGTGGAAGCCCCGGGGCCTAACGCGTGACCGTTGTATAGAAGGCGATCCTGCCTGAACGGAGGTCCACGCCGTATGAGAGAAGGACCGTGACGCTGCCGAAGACGCCGACCTTGGATTGAACTCCGGCATCCCAAAGCCAGACTTTCGAGCCAAAATTGCTGGTCGGCTCCGCGATTCTTCCGGTGTCGAAAAACGGTCCGGCCTTCAGTTTTAAAAAGCCGTTTCCGTAGATTCTCTTGTCGAGCTCCAAATTTGAGAGAAAGTACTCGGTGCCGAGCGGCGCGTTGCCTTTCTTACCGTCGCGAGTCCCAATGTGCGCCCGAAGCCAGAGGTTACTATCGCGCTCCGCTCCCAGAGCGAAGAGTTCATCAAAAGGGACCTTCCCCAGAGCTTTGCCGAGCTGGATCCGGCTTGTGGTCTCGTAATCGTCGCCACGCGAAAGCGGCAGCCACCGGGTTTCGAGGGATTCTTCCGCCAGTGAAAAAAGGGGGGAGGTCCGGTTGAGCATCCTCCCGAGTTGCCCGAGAGTCATCGAGTCCGCTGTGAGCCGTCTTTCCGGGAGTCGCAAAAGTTTGTAGTCGGCCTGGGCTTGGCAGACCAGGGAGAAACCGTCCATGAAAAACGAAGCGGCCGACGATTGGCTCAGCGTTTGGTTTTGGAATTTGCGGTGAGAAAGCCGGACGCCGGTCGTCCAGGCCAGGCGGCCGTTCACGGTCGATTCAACTTCGGCCCTCGCCTCCGCCTTCTCCATTCGAATGTCGCCGAGCGGCGGGGTATTGCCCGAAAATGTCCTGCGGATGTCCCAATTTTCCTTTCTCGCTTCGAGTGAAATCCGGTAACGCCATTGCGGACTGCGCCGCAGCGGGCCCGAGAGCGACGCCAGGACGCGACGCTTTTGAGCGTCCCACCGCAGCATGGAAACGAAGTTGACGGCGCGGCCTTTGATGTTGAAGTACTCCGGGTTGACGGTCTGGTACGGCGCGCCCCTAAGCAAGGAAAACAGAATTTCCTTTTTATCATTTCCCCAACCGTTTCTTTGAGCCGACCGGAAGACAACGTCGAATTTTTCATCCTG
>QHZM01000395.1 GCA_003224665.1 Acidobacteriota bacterium | reverse complement strand
CTGGACGCAGCAGCGGCGCGGCCTCGGCATAGTTCTCGTCGGCGCGCGCAATCAAATCGCGCTCGTACTGGCCCTCGCGAGCGAAACGGAAGACCTGCTTGCGACCGGGCAAGTGGACTTTCCGTTCGCTGAATTTGGTTTTGAATTCCACGCGACCGTCTTGCTCGGTCTCAACCAGCTTATAGACGACGCTCAGGGCGGGGACGTCTCGCGACGTGGCGAGGTCCGTGCCCACGCCGAACACGTCAATGGGCGCGCCCTTCGACAAAAGTTCTTCGATGCGGTATTCGTTCAAATCGCCGCTGGCGACGATCTTGGTCTCCCGCAGGCCCTTCCGGTCGAGAACTTCGCGGACGCTTCGGCTCTTCTCAAGCAAGTCACCGCTATCGAGGCGCACGCCGGGGACCCGCCTTCCCAGGGACGCCGCCACCTCGGCGCCGAGGATGGAGTCGTAGGTATCAATCAGGAGGATCGCCGAACCAGGGAAGGTATCGAGGAGCACTTCGAAACTTTCGCGTTCAGTGGGGAAGACCTGCGTCCAGGAGTGCGCCGCCGTACCGGCCAGGGGCACGTGATAGCGCTGGCCCGCGAGGACGTTCGAGGTCGCAGCGCACCCACCGAGGTAAGCGGCCCTCGCCGCGCGGACCCCCGCTTCCGGGCCGTGGGCGCGCCGCGTGCCGAATTCGAGCACGCTCCGGCCCCGCGCCGCCTGCACCACTCGCGCCGCTTTGGAGGCGATAAGTGTGTCAAAGTTGATGACGGAGAGAAGGTAAGTCTCGACAATCTGCGCTTCGATCACCGGCCCTGTCACCTGGAAGATGGGCTCCTCGGCGAAGACCAGCGTACCCTCCTCGACGGCGCGGACGTCGCCCTGAAAACGGAAAGAGCGCAGGTAGTCGAAGAAAGCGTCAGAGACCGTGTGGAAGGCCGGCAGGGCGCGGAGAAAACGGACGTCCCCCTCGGTAAAGCGCAGCGCTTCGAGGTATTCCAGCGCGGAGTCTATGCCCGCCGCGACGAGATAGGTACGCTCGGGCGGCAGGGCGCGGACAAATAGCTCGAAGGTGGCGCGGCACTCGACCCGGTGGTCGAAATAGGCCGCCGCCATCGTCAGCTCGTACAGGTCCACTAGCAACGCATTGCCGGAGTTTGCCTGGCTCATGTCCATCGCGCGCGAGGCCGATTCTTCCGAAAACCAGTATGGGGTCGGGTTGGGGGGGAGTCAAGCCGCGCACGGTAGGTACTTGGGCGTTCAGCAGCCTACCTTGGGACACTGAGCCTCTGGCGGAAAGTATTCCTTCGACTTCATCAGACTAACTTCGGCAGGCGACACGCTCTTGAATCAAGCCGGGAAGTCACCCGCCGAGCGCGCGAAGGGGATGGGGGCTCGGTACTCCCAGTCCGCCCTGGGATTGGCCTTGTAGCGGTAGAGCTTGCAAAATTCACAGATATGGGCCACGAAGTACGGGCTTTTCCGACTGCGCCATTTGTGCACGCACGTCCCCGCGAGCTGTTTCTCTTCACCCTCCGGGGTGAGTCCGCGTGTCACAGAACTCCTTTTTCCCAGTTTGTGTCGCGGTGCCGGGTGTATTCCCGCTCGCCCCTTCAATCGTCGGTGACAGGCTTTTGCGGGCTCGCCTCCACGTAGCGGAGCACCGTGTGATTGATAACTGAACTGAACCACCTCCGCCGGAGTTCTTTCCCCTCGTCGGACAGTAACCATTGCCGAAAGCGGTCGGCGTGTTCCTGGTCGGGCCAGAAAGCCTCATTCAAATATTTGGGCCGCCTTTCCGGCTTGCCTTTCTCGTAGTCCCCTTTGACTCCGTCAATAAAAACCCACGTCTTGCGCTCGACACACCCGAAGCGCTTGGTAACGTCATCCAGGCGGCCGTCGAGCCATTCGATGAAGGAATGCTCGATGACCCCGGGCTTGACGTCAAAGGAATGAACGACTCGCAGCATGGTACCCACCCTGGCGCGAATGGAGTGGCAGCATCCTAGCGCGGAACCATGGGAGTTTCAATCCTGTACCGCTGCGCTCGACTGCTCGTTTATAATCGGAGGCCCAAAGGAGGGACACGATGAGGCAACTTCTCACCCTTTCCATGCTCCTGGTCCTCGCGCCTACACCGGCCGAGCAATCGTTCAAAGTCGCGGTCTCAAAAGTCGCCTGGCAGCCGGTCGAAATACCTGGAATGCCGAAAGGCCTCCAGCAGCGGGTCCTCCACGACGACAAAGAAAAGCACGTGGTATCTGCAATCGTCAGGTACCCGAAAGGGTTTCACGAACCGCGGCATTATCACACCACTTGCGGCCATTCAATTTACATCCTGAAAGGCAAGTTGAAATCGCCGGAAGGAGTGATGGGGCCGGGGACTTTCATTTACTCCGCAGCTAACGAGCGCCACGGGCCCTTCGATGCGCTCGAGCAAACGGAAATTCTCTTCTACACCGACGGCCCGTTCGATTTCATCGTCGAAGACAGCAAGTAACTCCGACTCGGGCGGCTGCGACCCGGGTTTCGCGCGAGACGCCGAGCGCCTGCCATTGGACGTAGGCCCCAAGGCCCGGGAGAAACACCGGCATTTCCGCCGGCAGTCCCCGGCGCTTGACATCAATGAAGTGGCCCATTTCGTGGATGAGGATCAACAAGGCGAACCCGACGCCGAATTTGGCGCTGTAGGCCCGCTTTAGTTGGATGCGAGGAATTTGCGGGCTGACGCGACGAAGCTCATCACCTGCGTCAGGCTCGCATTTGGAAGGTACGTTGCGCCACAAACGGGAGACTGGACTATAAGAACGATGTCGTCCTTCTTCCGCCACCAGCCG
>QHZM01000394.1 GCA_003224665.1 Acidobacteriota bacterium | reverse complement strand
CCCTCTGATCCTCGAAGAAGTTTCGGGCGCCTAAAGCCGAGTTCCGGTGATAATACGAAGCTTCGCCGTGGAACGCGTTCGTTCCGCTCTTGGTGATCGTGTTGAAGTAGCCCACCCGCGAAAACTCGGCCGTTTGGTTTACGGCGATGGCTTTGACTTCCTGGACCGACTCCATGTTGACAGTCTGGCTGTTTAAGGTTTCTTCCTTGATTCCGTCCTGGCCCATGTTCACCTGGTCTCCGCCCTGCCCGGCGAACCTCGGGGCGCCCCAATCACCGGGCTCGCGCTGGACCTCGGGCAGAATGGCCAGCACCGCATAGGTCCCAGAAAACGCGTTACCGGGGATCGGCAGGTCCCAGTAGCGCTTGGCTGCGTTGAAATCGGCCCCGATACTCGCTGTCTCGGTTTGGATGGCCGTCGCCGCCGCACTCACGGTCACCTCTGAGGTGATCTCGCCGACTTCGAGAGTAATTTCGACGCGCCGCACCTGGTTGCTCTGCAACATGACGTCATCCACCACAGCCCGCTTGAAGCCGGTCTGCGTCGCAGTCACTTGATAGTTGGCCGCCTTCAGGCCCGGCATTTCGTAATTGCCCTGCGCGTCTGTGTTGACGGTACGAGTTACGATACTTGTGGAAATGTCACGCGCTGCGACCTTAACTCCAGGCATAACA
The DNA here is from genome assembly GCA_003224665.1 of Acidobacteriota bacterium. GTDB lineage: Bacteria > Acidobacteriota > Terriglobia > UBA7540 > UBA7540 > QHZM01. The sequence continues at coordinate 3,691 of QHZM01000394.1, read as the reverse complement.
GCGCCACTGGAGTCGGTGATCGTTCCGCGGAGAGTCGATAAGCCTTCTTGTCCCATCAGGGACACGCACGAAAGAAGGGAGAGAGAGATTACCACGATGGCTACGTTACGAGCCTTCGTTTCTCGAGTTTGCATACAACCCCCCTTTTCCATTAGCCGCCATCGACGGAGGAACTATTTGTGAGATTGGAAGTGTCTTCCACGTTTGTTTGAAAGTCAAGCCCGGTTGCCTTCGCGCAGAGCCGCCTGTCCATAGCCCTGGGCACTTTTGCGACAGGATGACAAGAGGACTTTTCAGGTCAACGCCGTGACACAACCATCAACTGGGACAATATTGAGTCTTAGCGTGGCTGTGTCGGAGTTCCGGCGGTATCAGGAGGTTTGTCGGCGCCTTCGCGCAGATCGAGAAAGCTGTCAGGCTTGGAAACATTCCAGGTCTCTTTAGCCCCGTTCGGCCAGATGACGAGCAGGCGTTCCGGCGGCGCCGCCTTCAGGTCTGCATCGGTCCCCAACCCGAAATGCACTCGCGGATCATTGGCGCTCAGGTAGCTGCCGTCTGCAGCCACCCTGCGCCATAGCGGCGGCCGATTTTGGCGAAACAGCGCGACGCGTGCGCCATAGGCGTCGCGATTCGCTGCCACCCCCTGCAGCCGCACCTCCAGCCAGTGGTTCCGGTTGCCAATCTGGTTCAGGAGTAACCTGGCGGGCCCGTTCGCATTGCTGACCACGATGTCGATGTCGCCGTCGTTGTCGATATCCCCAAAGGCGGCGCCACGGCTCACTTCGGAGAGGTCGAACACCGGACCCGATTCGGCCGTGACGTCGCGGAAGGTTTTACCCTCGTTGTGGAAAAGCTGGTTCTTCTGATCGTACGGAAACGGCTTGCCTCGCAGCGACTCTACGGTTCTCACCTCTCCGTCGGCAATGAACAAGTCCAGGCGCCCATCGTTGTCGTAGTCGAACCAAAGGGTTCCGAATCCGGTATAAGGCACGGTCGTGTGGCCGAGACCGTAGAGCTTCGTAGAGTCCTGGAACAATCCCTTTCCAAGATTCAGGTAAAGCATATGGGTTTCGCCCAAAATGTTGGAGATGAAGATGTCGTCGTCGCCATCGCCATCGAAGTCGCCCGCGGTCACGCCCATTCCCGCGTGCTCGTTTCCATCCTCATCATAGGCGGTGCCTGACATCAGCGCGTTGTCTTCAAAAGTACCGTCACCCTTGTTGATCCACATCTGGTTGGGGGTTTTGTCGTTGGCGACAAAAATGTCGATCCGGCCGTCGCCGTTGAAGTCCGCGCAGACTACCCCCAGCCCGTTGCCATACGCGGCATTGATTCCGGCCTTCTCAGTCACGTCCACGAAGTGACCATGGCCGTCGTTGTGGTAGAGCCTGTCGGGAATCGGGTGATAGTCCCCGGGACCGCAATACTCCCGGCCCCCGGCGTAACCCGAGCACTTCTTGTTGGCCTGAACGGTGAAGGAGTTGTACCGAACCACAAAGAGATCCAGGAATCCGTCCTGGTCATAGTCGACAAAAGCGGCGCTGGAGCCAAAAGATTCCTCCGATGGGAACGCATCTTTAGTCACATCGGCGAAAGTCCCGTCACCGTTGTTATGGAAAAGTATGTCCCGCCCGTAGTTGGTTACGAACATGTCCGGATGACCGTCGTTGTCATAATCACCGACGGCCACGCCCATTGCGTATCCCCCGTTTCCAGCCACGCCGGCTTGTTCGGTCACGTCCGTGAAGGACAACTTTCCCGTAGGGATCAACTCGTTCCGGAAGAGGCGATTTCCGGGGAAATGATCTTTCGGAGGCGGGAAAAGGGCATCCTTCAAGGACTTCGTCTCGTCAAGGAGAGTCCCCTGCAAGAAGTAAATGTCGAGGTCGCCGTCGCCGTCGTAGTCGCTAGTAAGGCCTCTATGCCGTGCCGCACAATTCTGGCGAATGACGCACGGGGATAAATCAGGGACGTGCACCTTCCGCTGTCAGCCGGTTCAAGTCCCGCTGAAGCTGTGAGAGGAGATCCTGCATCCCGAAAGAGGCCGCCCGCTGTCGCGCCTGGTGCAAGTAGTAAAGGGCCCGCTCGCGGTTGCCAGCACGCTCATAGGCGATCGCGAGGGCATGCATACAAATCGGCGTCCGGCTGTCCTCCACCTTGATCGTCTCCAGGAAATGTTTGATCGCCTCGTTGATCTGACCGCTGCGAGCCAGGTTGTAGGCGAAGAGAAAATGGGCTTGCCAGTGGTCCGGATTGACTGCCAGGGCGCGCTGGTAATGCTCGGCAGCTTCCTCCAAGCGCCCCCCTTCGTCCAGCAGCGATGCCAGTTGCACGTGGGCGTCCGCATAGGTCGGATTGACCTCAATTGCTTTGCGGAACATTTCGGCGGCTTCCGCTTTCTTCCCATGCTGGAGCTGGGACATCCCCCAGTTGTAGTAAACTTCGACCCAGCCGGGATCCAGTTCAACCGCCGCCCGATAATGCTGCTCGGCCTTGTCGGGAAGTCCCAGTTGCCCGTACATCGCGATCAGGTTGGCGTGGGCCATCACCAGGCCCGGGTTCACTTCGAGCGCCGATTCAAACTCGGCGGCCGCCTCCTGCAATTTGCCCTGCTGAGCCAGCGAGGACCCCTTTGCAAAGTGCGTGAGACCTCCCGAATACAGAGCCTTAACATCGTCCATCAACCGGTCAAAGGGCGGCTGCTTCGTTTGCTTGACACGCTGATACAGTTCGAGGTGCGCCCGGGCCTTGTCGAGGTCGCCCGTTTTCCTGTAGGCCATCGCCAGTGCATACTGAGCGGGGGCATAGTTCATGGCAATTTCGCAAGCTCGGCGGTAGGACTCGATCGCCCCCGCCCAGTCCTCACGGGCGGCCAGAACCTGGCCCAAACCGAAATAGGCCGGCGCCAGATCCGAATTGTGATCGATCAATTCCCGGTAGATCCGGGCGTTTTGCTCTGTGTCTCCGGCATCAAACAGTAGCTGGGCCAGCCGCACTCGCGCTGGAGCGTAACCATTGTCGATCTTCAGGGCCTCACCGATGGATTCGATGGCCTGCGTCTGTTTTCCCAGCAGTCCCTGTACGTGGCCCAGATAGTACGCCCAGCGAAAGGAGCGGGGGTCCAACGCCCGGGCACGGAGATAACAGGTTTCTGCCAATTCGTATTTTCCATAGACCTGGAAGATCATGCCGAGTCTGCCGACCTTCGCCCCGCTTTGCGGTTCTTTTGTAGCCTCCTCATGAGCACGGAGTATCTGATCCCGTATGGCCGGCTCGAACTCCTCCAAGTTGATTTGTTCGAGCGATACCAAGCCGGGCAACGATGCCGCAGGCGTCTGTCCACGGACGGGAGTCAACGTAGGAGAATAGCCTAAGATCGCCACCGAGGTCAGGATTCCCCACCAGCCTCTTAGCATTTGTGCTCATGCTAATGTGACCCTTCAGACCTGTCAACCCTTGCGCTTCAAGGCTAGTGGACCGTGGCCTATGGGTCATCTTTCTGGTCCTGTGGGCCGGGCGACGCTCCCGATGGGTTGGTGCGGCGCTGAGACGGGCAGTTTTTGTCCAATCTCTTGGCTGATTCTTGCAGTTCTTGCGGTTTCGCCTTTGCTGGATGGGGTCCCTGGACTAGAATTCGAGCGCCACAAACGGGTACTTATGATGTACGGGAGGCTATATAATGTACAGAATA
>QHZM01000393.1 GCA_003224665.1 Acidobacteriota bacterium | reverse complement strand
ACTTCGCCGATCCGGTAGTGAGCCAGCGAACTGTTTTTGTTCAGGTCGAGGATTGTCCGGTATTGCTTAACGGCTTCCAGGTAGGCTTGCTGCTGGACCAACTGGTCGCCTCGCGCCATTTTGACCTGGAGCCTGATTTTGTCGTCATACTTCAGGATGCGGCTGGCAGGGTCAACAATCACCTTGAGCGGTTTAGTGCGGGTGTTGACGGTGAAGTCCGCCGTCGTGCCGACCATCTCCACGCGCTCGGTGACGGGTTTTATCCCCTCGCAGGCCACCCGGATTTCGACCGGCATGCGAAAGATGTCGAGGTCTTGCTGCATTTTCCCAACGACCTGGTAGCCCTTTGCGGTCTTATAGACCGCCCAGCTTCGCTTAAACTGAGGGACGCCGGTGGAGCTCACCCACTGCGCGAAGAAATAGGTCAACTGCTGGTTGCTGGCCTTTTCCGCCAGCTTCTGAAATTCGTCGGTCGCAATGGACTTCCACGCATGCTCCTGGACGGCGGCCTTCAGCGTGTTCCGGTAGGCTTCGTCACCGATCACCCAGCGAAGCATGTGGAACACCATGGCGCCCTTCTGAAAGACGACCGATTGGTATTCGGGCGTGAACTCGCGCAAGCGGCCGGCCTGCGCGATGGGGGCGACGTCCTCATGCGTGAGCGCGCCGATTTGGATTTCGTGCATGACGTCTTCGAAGGCAGCTTGGCTGGCCGCTTGCTCGACGTACATCGCTGCGGAGTAGGTCGCCAGCCCTTCGTCGAAGAACGCGTCATCCGGGGTCGCGGGACTGACCAGACACCTCCACCACTGGTGCGAAATCTCATGCGCGAGCAGGCGGTCATTGACCGGGCTGGAGAATCCCCGCGAAGCAATGGCCACCACCCCGGGCGCGGAATAGCCGCCCACCGTTCCGTCGTCGATTTCGACAATCGCGAGGTGGCTCGTGGGAAGGGGGCCAAACTCATCCGAAAAAAACGTCAGGATCTTGGCCGCACTCTCTCCGTAACTTGCCGCAAGATTCTCATGGCCGTCTTTGACGTACAACGTAATGTCAGCGCCAATGGCCGTTGCGGGCTGAACGTGATACTTCCCCGCCAGCACAGTTCCCGGAAAAGAGCTCCTGTCATATTCAAAACTATATGTGACTTTGTTGATCTGGCGTACAGGCGCCGAAGGTTTGCCGGAGGCAATCACGATCTCATCCGAAGGGACCGTGATTTTCAACGTCGCGGCAAAACGGTTAACGCCGTAGCCGCTCACAGGAAACCAGCGCGCCGGATAAAGCAAATAAGACCCCTCCGGGCCGACGTAAGCCAGCTTCAGGCCCTCCACTGGGCTTCCATCCGCCGTCGCAAGAGGTCCACCGTAACTGACAGTGATCCACGAAGCCTTGTCCTTGGGCGGAGGGTTCACGAAATTGACTTGGAAAGCCAACCCTTCCTGCCGGAATCGCAGTTCGTTGTTTGAAGCATCCACGACCTTCTCGACCCGCAGGGCGCTGTTCAGGTCGAAGTTCAGCGCGAGCAGGGAGGCCGCGGGGATGAAGTCAATGCGGGCCCGGGCGGAAAGGAGATGCGTGGACGGGAAAAGTTCAGCTTCGATCGTGTACTTCGTCACATCGAACTGCGGAGGCTGTGTTTGAGCGCGTGCGGCGGGGATCGCGAGCAAAAGCAATAGGGCGAGCCAGGCCCCCGCGACGCCTCTCCCCGCTTGGATTTTCTTCAAATCTCTCAAAGTATTGGACCTCAGTGCTCGATCTCTCGTCTCGCGCGGCGGCACTGCTCGGCCGCCCGATATTAATCTCGCCCCAAGCTCGACCCTTACTCCGCTTTCCCTGGAGGCCGATAGCCTCGACGAAATGATTGGATTACAAGCCCTGCCAGCCCGTTGTATCAGTTTCAGAGTTCGTATTCGCGCCCCCCGAGGACTCAAGCAGTCTCGAGGCTTGCTTGCGGGCGTTCGAGCAATCTGACGACCGCCGCCGCCGCGCGCTGGATAGCGCCCGCAGCGCCGAAACGCGGAATGAGCTCGCGCAACCCCTTGACCATTTCCTCGCGGGCCTCAGCATGGTCCAGCAAGTATTCTACCCGGGATGCGAGGTTCGGCCCCGTAAAATCCTTCTGGATCAGTTCCGGGACGATCGGCTTTCCCGCAAGCAAGTTGACCATGCTGTAAAAAGGGACTTTTACCATGAATTTCCCGAAAAACCAGGAGACCGGTGAGACTCGATAAACGACGATCATCGGGAGCTGGCGCATGGCGGCCTCAACCGTCGCGGTGCCGCTTGCGACCACACCCAAATCGGAATGCCGAAGGGCGTCATACGTCGCCTGCGTCAGTGTGCGGACTGAGGCCCTTCCCACGTAGCACTGCGCCACCATGCTTTCGAGCCAAGCCGGGCTCAAGGTGGGCGCCGCAGCGAGGATAAATTGAATTCGCCTCGTCAGCGCCAGCCGGCTTGCAGCGTCGAGCATCGGGGGCAAGTTGAATTCAACTTCGGTCTCCCGGCTTCCCGGAAGCAGAACGATGGTCGTCGTTTCGGGCTCCAGGTGGAACTTTGCGAAGAACTCTTCCCGCGAGAGATGAGGACGGACGAGGTCCACAAGGGGGTGTCCCACGTACTCAACCGGGACGCCGGCCTGCCGGTACATGGCCTCTTCGAAGTCGAAGATGCAAAGCATCTTGTCCACATTGGCTTTAATCTCCTTGATCCGCCACCCCTTCCATGCCCAGATCTGCGGACTCTCAGGAGTCGCTGAAATGCCCGGTAGGCTCGAGGCAAGCCCGCGACGACTTCCGTGATCCCCACGATGGAAACCTGGTGAGCATCCACTTCGGTCTCGACTCCGGCGTGACGCATCGCTTCGCCACCGCAGCCGAAAATCTCCGCGCTACCCAGACGAGCTTTCAAAGCGGCGGCGAGCTCGGCTCCGTAAATATCGCCGGACCGCTCCCCAGCCACCATCAGCAGACAATTTTTTGACACGATCAGTCGTCCGTTCCTGCTGGTCCGTACTCAGGAGCCAGTGGAGAGCCTTTCGCATAACCCACGGCGGAAAGTGGACCACGTGCGACGGAGAGTTCCTGGTCCTTGTATTGGAGCTGGTAGAGCTTGTAATAGATCCCTCGCCTCTGGAGCAATTCCTGGTGTGTGCCCATTTCGCGAACGTGCCCTTTATGGAGGACAACAATCTTGGAAGCGTCTTGGACCGTGGACAGGCGGTGCGCGATGACCAGGGATGTGCGGTTTTCGACCAGCCGGCGCAAGCCCTCCCGGATCAAATGCTCGGTCTCGGGATCAACGCTGGAGGTCGCTTCGTCGAGGATCAGGACGGGCGGATTGTGGGCGAGGGCGCGCGCAAACGAGAGCAATTGCTTCTGTCCGACCGAGAGCGTTGCGCCCCGCTCTTTTACGGGCTCGCTGAAACCTCCCGGCAGACGCTCAATGAAATCCAGCAGGTTCACCTGCTGTGCGGCTCCGCGCACGACGGCATCTGAAATCCAGGAGCTCCCCAGACGGATATTGCCCGCGATGGTCCCTGAAAAAACAAAGGGGTCTTGCAGGACGATTCCGAAATGACGCCGTAAATCAGCCAACC
>QHZM01000392.1:2728-5053 GCA_003224665.1 Acidobacteriota bacterium | reverse complement strand
TTCACGAACGTCCCGCTTGCAGCACAGCCTCCGAGGTGGACCAGCAACTCGGAGATACCCTTCCGCTCATTCTTGACGGGGGGCGAACGAAAGGAGAGCTGGCGTCGACAGTCGTTGAGGTGGAAAAGGACCGCGCCCGCATTCTTCGTCCGGGAATGGTTCCCGAAGCCGAACTGAAGGAGTATCTCGGCTGAATCAACGACGTTTGCGTCTTTGGCTTCCCCTGGGGATTGCCCTGGTTCTGATCGGGGTGCTCTTTGCCGAGCGGTCCCTTTATCGGGCGATTCGCCATCAAGCGGGGGAAGAGGAGGCCCGCCCCGCGGATGCGATTGTGGTCTTCGGCGCCGCCCAATATAACGGGGCACCCTCGCCCGTCCTGAAAGCTCGCCTCGACCATGCGTTCGACCTTGAGGAGAGCGGCCCACTTATGCGAGCGCGCAGGCCGTCGCGGCCCTGATCAAAAAACGCGGCGCAAGGGCCTGCCTGGTGGTGAGCGACGGATTCCACATCTATCGCATCAAGCGGATTTTCTCATCTCAGGGAATTTCCGCTTACGGCTCTCCGGCTCCGGATAGCCCGATTGAAGCCGATCCGTTCCAGCGAGCCCTCCATTCCTGGCGCGAGGCATTCATTACGACCCTTTGGTACCTCGGCCTTCGAAGGTGAGGCTTCTCGAAACCGGACGGGTCTCACGGCCGCATGATTTTGCCGAGGACGACGGCTCTGCTTGCGCCCGTGACGCGGGGAAGATTTCCCGGCAGGCCATGCAGGCTGCGGTCGGCGAGGAGGGCGAAGGCGATCGCCTCTTTGGCTTTGATCGGGAGGCCGTAAAGGTCGGAGAGTTCAATCGGGAGGCCGGGCAACAATTCGCGGAGGCGGGAGAGCAGCAACCGGTTATGCGCTCCGCCGCCGGAGACAATCAGGCGGTGGACCTTCGCCCGGGGGAAGACCAGCCGCTCGAGCGCCTCGGCAATTGTGCGAGCCGTGAGCTCCGTGGCGGTGCGCACCAGGTCAGCGACGGATGCGCCGCGCCTGGAGAAAAAATAGCGCGACAGGAAATCGCTCCCGAACTGTTCCCGCCCCGTGCTTTTGGGCGGCGGACGGCGAAAAAAGGGCATCCGCAGAATGCGAGCCAGGAGAAATTCAATCACTTTCCCCTGAGCTGCCAAGCGTCCTTGCACATCGTACTTCTGCCTCCCCGCAGTGAAATGGCGGACCAGCCCGTCAATGACCATGTTCCCCGGGCCGGTGTCGAATCCAAAGACTTGTTCGGGCCTGGCTCGCGCGGGAATCACCGTAACGTTTGCGATCCCGCCGATGTTCAGCGCCACCCTCCCTTGCCGGGGATGGCGGAGGAGCAAATAGTCCACCAGGGGAACCAGGGGCGCGCCTTGTCCTCCTGCCGCGAGGTCCGCGGTTCGGAAATCCGCCACGACAGTCGCTCCCGTCCTCGCGGCAATTACCGAGGGCTCGCCGATTTGAAGCGTGCTTGAAGTGCGGCGCCCGCCGATCGTCGTCGGGAAGCCTTGATGATAAATGGTCTGCCCGTGGGAGCCGATAACCTCCAGCCGCCGGGGCCGGACGCCTGCCTGCCGGCAGACCTTGAGCGCCGCTTCTGCGAAGAACTCGCCCAGCAAAAAGTTGAGCTGGCTGATCTCGCCCGCGCTCGTAGACCTTCCGCCGGCAATCGCGAGCAACTTTCGGACGACCGCCTTGGGATACGGAGCCGTGCTGAAAGCTAGCAACTGGACGCGGGGCTTTTCCGCGGGCCCGCCCAGGCGGACGAGTGCGGCATCAACTCCGTCCATGGAGGTCCCTGAAATCAGCCCCACGGCCAGGCGGCCAGCGCTCTTGAGCCTCTCAGGCAATTTGTCGCTCCGGCGCCAGGATTTCTTTTGAGAACTCTTCGAACTTTCTCGCGACCTTGCTAAAGGCCGCCGCCGAAATTTTTCCGTCGGGCGACGAGATGCCGTTCTTGGCTCTGCGAAGCCGCGCCAGGGCCTGCTCGACGCGATGCGGTAAGATTTTCCCGGACTCGATTCCCTTCCTCAATCCGGCGAGACATTCCTCGGCGGATTTTTCACGGAACCCCGTCAACAGGAGGTCACACCCTGCATTGACCGATCGCACCGCAGCCTCGCCGAGTTCGACCGAATGGCTGATCTCCGGTGTGTCCAGATCATCCGCCACGGCGACCCGGCTGAAACAGACTTTGATGCGCAGCAACCCCTCCACCACGTTCTCAGAGAGCGCGGCGGGCTGCGGCACGTCGAAGTCGTACGCTTTGTATGCGCCGTGGCCTACTGTCACGAGGGGAAGTTGTTG
>QHZM01000392.1:0-2711 GCA_003224665.1 Acidobacteriota bacterium | reverse complement strand
AGGCCCTTGACAATGGATTTGCCGGATTGCGCGACCTGGTGGGGGTCGGAGCCGAAGAGGCGCCCGCCGAGTCGCTTTTCGGAAGGCGGGGTCTCAAGGTCGAGCAGCGGAGCGAGGTCCGTATTAAATCCAAGCAGCGCGAGGCCCGCGCCGATAAGCTCGCCGAGGCGCTCGGTCGCGGAGATACCCCTTCGAGCGACGGCGCGCGGGGAGGGCAAGGGAGGGAAGAAGGCCTTAAGAGGATTGACGGGGCCGCCCTCCTCTTCGAGCGCCAGAAAGCACGCGGCCGGCAACGTACGTGCGGCGTTTTTGAGCAATTCGGCCGTCGAGTCAGGCTTTCGGAGCTGGCGAGGCGAGAAGAGGATGCCACCAGGCTTTATTGAGAGAAGGTGCCGCTCGAGGGTGCTGGTCCAGCGTTCTTCAGACAGGCCCACCATCAAGAGCTGGCCGAGTGCCTCCGTCCGAGAAACACTCATGATTCAATTTGCCTTTTGAGTTCGGCGAGAAGGTTTAACGCTTCAATCGGCTTCAGGTTATCGAGGTCGGCCTTTTCGATGGCCTGGACGACTTCGGCGTTCAACGGCGTGAAGATGGTCAATTGGACCGCTCCGGGGTCGGGAGAAGCCCGGCGGGCCGCCAGCCTCTCGCTCAGGCTATGCTCGCTCTGTTCGTGGCGGGCCAAGATCTCTCTCGCGCGCTCGATGACGGGCGCGGGTAACCCTGCGAGGCGTGCGACCTCGATCCCGTAGCTCTTATTCGCGCTTCCGGGCTCCACCCTGCGTAGAAAGACAATGTCGGAGCCGGACTCCTTGACCGAGACGTGATAGTTGCGCACGCCGGGCAATAGGTCCGCCAATTCGGTCAGTTCATGGTAGTGGGTTGCAAAAAGCGACTTCGCCTTGGTGTGCGTCAAAAGCTGTTCCACCACAGCCCAGGCAATCGCCAGCCCATCGAAGGTCGCCGTGCCACGTCCCACCTCGTCGAGCAGAACCAGGCTTCGCGGCGTTGCCGTATTCAAAATGCTGGCCGTCTCCGTCATCTCCACCATGAACGTGGAGCGGCCGCGCGCCAGGTTGTCGGACGCTCCGATGCGGGTGAAGATGCGATCGAGGATCGGGAGTTTGGCCCTCTCGGCGGGGACGAAACTGCCCATCTGGGATATCAAGGAGATGAGAGCCGCTTGCCGCAGGTAAGTGGATTTTCCTCCCATGTTCGGCCCGGTGATGATCAGGAGGAGGTCCGAGGCCGAGTTCATGTAAAGGTCGTTCGGGATAAAAGGCTGGCCTTGCGTTTGTTCGCAGAGGCGCTCAATCACGGCGTGGCGGCCCTTTTGGATCTCGAGCTCGCCGTCCTCGGAAATCTGCGGGCGGCAGTAGGCGCGCTCGGCGGCAAGACGGGCGAAACACGTGAGGACGTCGAGCTCGGCGACGGCGCCCGCGGTCTGCCGGATTCGGCGGGCTTCGCTGGCCACGCGCCGCCGGACGTCAATGAACAGGTCCCTTTCCAGTGTGCGGCTCTTATCCTCCGCGCCCAGGATTTTAGCCTCGAGTTCCTTAAGTTCCGGCGTCGTGAATCGTTCGGCGTTCACCAGGGTCTGCTTGCGCTCGTAGTCGGCGGGGGCGAGATGAAGATTGGGTTTCGAAATCTCGATGTAGTAACCAAAGATGTTGTTGAACCGGACTTTGAGCGAAGCGATACCGGTACGCTCCCGCTCGCGCACTTCAATCTGGGCGACGAGCCGCTTGCTGTTTTGACTCAAGTCGCGCAACTCATCGAGCTCGGCGTGGAAGCCCGGGCGGATCAGGCCGCCGTCAGTCAGCGTGGCGGGCGGGTCCGGGTGGATGGATTTCTCGATCAAATCGTCGACGTCGCCGAGTTCGTCCAGGGACTGGTGGAGCTCGCGGAGCCTGCCCGCCTGGAAGGCCGCAAGGCCGGCACGGAGGAGCGGGACCTGGCGGAGCGATTGCTTGAGGGCCAGGAGGTCGCGCGCGTTGGCGGACTCGAGCGTCACTTTACTCAGGAGGCGTTCGAGGTCCTGGATGTTGCCCAGGAGGCGGCGCATTTCTTCTCTTCCGATGGTGTTCTTCAGAAGCTCTTCCACCGAATCCCAGCGTGCTTCGATCTCCTGGCGGTTGATGGACGGGCGCAGGATCCAGCTCTTGAGTTTTCGCGCGCCCATCGAGGTGACGCACTGGTCGAGGACGCCGACGAGAGTCGAGTCGCGGCTGCCCTCCCACAAAGGTTCCAGAAGCTCGAGGTTCCGGACCGTCGTCGGGTCCAGCATCAGGAACTCCTGCTGCTGGTAGAACCGGATGCCGTCGAGATGCCCCACCGATCCGCGCTGAGTTTCGCGCACGTAATGAAGAATGGCTGCGGCGGCGCCGATGGCCAGGGGATGCCCGTCCATCCCATAGCCCGCAAGCGACGTGACGCGGAAGTGTTCCCGCAGGAATCGGGCGCCGTACTCTTCGCTGAAGACCCAATCGTCAAGCCGCGTTTCAGTCCAGGGCGACGAGGGGTCGGGCAAGGGCGGACCCGGGTTTTCGCCGGGCGAGGGCAGGAGGAGTTCGCGCGGGCGAATCCTTCCGAGTTCCTCTTTCAACCGCGACCGCGATTCCTCGCCGGCGAATTCCGTGGCGCGGTACTCCCCAGTCGAGAGGTCGGCAAACGCCAGCCCGATGCCTCCCTCCCGTTCGACGACGCCCGCAAGG
>QHZM01000194.1 GCA_003224665.1 Acidobacteriota bacterium | reverse complement strand
CCACGTGCGCCCCGCCCGAAGCGAGTTCCGTAACGATTTTCTCGTGGACCTGTCTCACCAATTCCTCAGGGAAATAACCCTGGCCGACGCCTGATTGATTGGTCACGACGATAACGGGCAGCCCGGCGCGGTTCAGTTTGCGGATGGCCTCAGTTGTCCACGGGTAAACCTGCAACCGGTCGATGTGATTAACGTAACCCACCTCCTCGGAGATGGTCCCGTCGCGGTCGAGGAAAACGGCGCCTCGTTGACGGGCTCCGCGTGCCGCTGTCCGGGATTTCAGAGCATCTGCTTTCATCGCTGAAAGTTTGCGTTATCGGCCTTTCCGTGTTTCGCCGCTCTTATCGAAGGACCGGCTTTTTGAACTTCCCTCAATGCCGTGACCGTCCGAATTAAGCCTTCGTCTCCTTTACCAATTCGAGGGCGGCGCGGTATACGTCGTCCACGCTGACGCCCGTCATGCAACGAAAGTCGATGGGGCACTCGCGCAGCCCACAGGGGCTGCAAGACACCGGGCGCTTGACAATGCGCGTATGCGGGCCCAGGGGCCCCGTAGCCCGCTCGTCGGTAGAACCGAAGATGGCCACCAGCGGCAATCCAAGCGCTGCCGCCAGGTGCATCGGACCGGAATCATTGGTCACGACCAGGCTGCATCGCGACAGCAGGGCCATGAGTTGCCGCAACGTGGTCTCGCCGGCAAGCACGGTAGATTTCTGTTTCATTTCCTTGGTGACCTCTTCAGCCAGGGGCTTCTCGTCGCGGGAGCCGAAGATTAGCACATCAGCCTGAAGCCCCCCGACGAGCCGGTCCGCGAGGTCGGCAAACCGTTCGAGCAGCCACCGCTTGGCCGGCCCAAAAGAGGCACCCGGGTTCAGTCCGACCAGAAACCGCCGACCTTGAAGGCCCAGCGATTCGAGCCGTTTTTCCGCCCACTTCTTCTCAGCGTCGGAAACGACCAGCCGGACGCTCTGAACGGGCTCGGGCTTTTCAATCAACCCGGCGCGGAACAAGAGCTGCAAGTAATAGCTCGATTGATGTCCATAGGCAGCCGCCGGCGGCGCTTCGATGCCGTCCGTCAACAGAGCGCTGCGGCAGTCTCGCGCATACCCAACGCGCGCCGGAATCCGCGCGCACCACGCCATCCAGGCGGAGTGGAAGGAGTTCCGAAAAAGGATGGCGGCCTCGAAGCGTTCACTTCGCAGGGCCTGGACTATCTTCCAGAAACCCCGGGGGCCTGCGTGTTCTCCGTCAGGATCGTAAATAATCAGGCGACTCGCGGCGGGATGCGACCAATAAAGCTCGCTGACCCAGGGCTTGGCGAGCAGAACAATTTCCGCCCCCGGATAGCATTTGCGCAGGGCCTCGAGCGCCGGGACTGACATGACCGCGTCGCCGATCCAGTTCGCGGCGCTGACGAGTAACTTGCGCGGATTCGATAGCCGGTTTCGCTGAACCATCAGACCCTTACTGTGGTGGCCCCGAGGTGCGCCACAAGCGACTCCTCAAAGGCTTCAGACTGGAAAATTTCGGTCTCCGTGATGCAGGCGAATACAGGCAGTGGCGGCTTCCACCCCTGCGGAAAATTCACCATATCTTTTTCCGTTGTGACAAGTGCCTCTGCGCCCGACGCGCGGGCGCGGGAAATCAGGCGATTGAGGGCCCGTGGTGTGTAAAGGTGGTGGTCGCGGAACGCAACCTCTCCGAGCAGAGAAAAACCCCACCTGCGCAAGTCCGCCCAGAACGCCCGGGGATTGCCGATGCCGCAAAAGGCCAAAACCGGCTTACCCTGAAGTGTGTCCGCCGCTAGCAACCTGTTCCCCGCGAGCTCGGCGAGCGCCCCAAGCCTTGTTGTCGCGCGAAAAATTTTGGCTTGCGGATTGACCCTCGCCACGCAGCTTTCGATCAGCCGCGGGTCTCCGAGCTCGGTGCGCGTGAGAACCACAACGTGTGCGCGTTCGAGCGCGGAATAGGATTCCCTCCTCCAACCTCCCATCTTCGAACCGAGACCGGAGGGTTCCTGGGTTGTATCGAGAAGCACAATGTCTATATCCCGCGCCAGGCGGAAGTGTTGAAACCCATCATCCAACAGGTGCAAGTCCACGCCAAACATTTCCTCGGCCAGACGTCCGGCCCGGTAGCGGTCCGCACAGACTACGATGGGAATCCCAGGGAGTTTCCTCGCGAGCAACGCTGGCTCGTCGCCCACCTCCCGAGGGTCGGGACTGCGTTCCGACGCTGGCTCGAGCGCGATGATCCCTCTGCTTCGGCGACCGTAACCTCGAGTGAGAATTACAAGCCTCAATCCCCGCATTCTCAATCTATCAGCAATAAAAGCCGTCAGGGGCGTTTTCCCCGTTCCGCCGGCTGTGAGGTTGCCTATGCTCACGACAGGCCGGCTCAATCGCCGGGCCCTCAGCCAACCCTTGCGGTAGGCTATTTTCTCAAGCGCAACGCCCAGCCTCAGACCAGCAGCGAGAGGCATTAGAAATTCATTCACCCCGGGTCACCCTCAAATTAAAGCGCAGCACGAACAAGAGCGTCCGCCCTGAGCAGCTCACGGACGCGGACCAGCACGCGCTCCGTCGCCCCCGAAGCTTGCGCCAACACATGCCTGGCTCTCTCGCCCAATTGGAGGCGGCGCGGAGTGTCATCGAGCAACTCCAGCGCTTGCCGGGTCAATCCACTTGGATTGCGGACTTGGACGCCTGCGCCGACTTGCAGAAAGAGCTGCGCGACGTCGCGAAAGTTCTCCATGTGAGGTCCGAAAATGATGGCTTTCCCCCAGTATGCCGGCTCGATCAGGTTGTGGCCGCCCGTCGGGACCAGGCTTCCCCCCATGATCACAAGGTCCGCAAGCTCGAAAATCCCCGCCAGCTCCCCGATCGAATCGAGCAGCAGAATTTCGGGTGATGCGAGTTGGACCGAAAGTTTTCCGCCGCCTTTCCCCAAGTCCGTCCGGCGAATGAAACTCTTATGTTGAAGAGCGAGGAACCGGGCAACCTCCTCGAAGCGAGGCGGGTGCCGCGGGGCGATAATCAGGACTGCCCGTGAATGCCGACGCCGGATTTCTGTCCAGGCTTCGAGAAGCAAAGCCTCTTCGCCCGGCATGGTACTCGCGGCCACGATCACGGGAATGCGGAGGACGTCCCCTAACGCCTTCCTCAGCTCCTTGGCCACAGGGACTTCCGGGGATTTGACGTCGAACTTGAGGTTTCCGGTCACGACAACGCGCTCGGGTCTCGCGCCAAGCGACCGGAATCGCTCGGCGTCCCGCTCGGTCTGTGCGCAAATCCATTCAATGGGCTCGAGGACGCGCCGCATGAGCGGCCGGAC
Organism: Acidobacteriota bacterium; assembly: GCA_003224665.1. Lineage (GTDB taxonomy): Bacteria > Acidobacteriota > Terriglobia > UBA7540 > UBA7540 > QHZM01. The sequence continues at coordinate 8,685 of QHZM01000194.1, read as the reverse complement.
CAGGCGATAGCCTCGGAATGAGCGGTCGGAGAGGCGAGCGTTGACCAAGATCACTCGCGATCCGAATTTTCGGGCCTCGCGCAAGAGGTTGGGCCAAAGTTCCGTCTCCACGATCAGCAGCAGCGCGGGCCGGATCCGGTCGAGCATGCGCCGCACGCACCAGCTCCAATCAAGCGGAAGATAAAATCTGCCCGTCACGCCCGGCAAGCGCGTTTCTCCCGCCACGCGCCCTGCCGGTGTAACATGGCTCAGAAAAATCTTTCGCGAAGGGTATTGTTCCTGCAGCGACTGGACTAGCCTTACGACCGCCAAGGTCTCGCCCACCGAGACAGCGTGGACTCCAATCGCTCCGGCCCCGCTCGTTTGAAACGACGCCGGCAAAATTCCAAATCTTTCCCGCCAGTGAGCGCGAGCCGAGATGCTTCCTCGCATCCGCCAGAGGTAATACGGCGCCATCAAAAGGACGCCGAGGGTATAAAAAAGGCTGTAAATCAGGAACATAAACAGATGGGATCGAGCGGGCTAGAGAACCGGCCGCGGACCATCGCCAATTATAAGCTGAAATAAGCCACTCAACAACGCGCGGCTTCGCGCGTTGACGCCGCGCGACGCGGCGTGGGACAATCCCTCGAAAGATGCCGAGTTTCTCCGTGGGCCCATAGCTCAGTTGGTCAGAGCAGCGGACTCATAATCCGTTGGTCCCAGGTTCGAGTCCTGGTGGGCCCACCTTTTTATTTTCAATCGGTTATAAGTAGATTGGGAGGTGAATTTTCGGGCTGGCGGCTGATCGGTAGCCAATACGTAGGCCAGTCGAAGCCCGGCGGATTCGGTTTGGCCTCCGCCCTCGCGGCCGCCGCGAGCTCCCCACACAGCTTCGGGTCGTACCAGCCCGCGTTGAAGTTCAGGCGCATGAGCCGACCCGTCCATCGATCCACGCGGAGCGCGTAGGGAACGCCGTTCATCCCGTTGCCGTGCACGTACCCGTAGCGGGTGAGCCAGACTGTCAGCGCCAGCGTCGCGATGACGAGCGCGGCCACCGTCGGCAAAATTAGGTTTTTCATCTGACCATCCCTCCGTTAAGATGTTGGTGCTAATCATACAGCCTCTTGGATATGGGGCCGTCGGCCGGCGCGGTCGATTTTATCCGGTCACGGTTGCCTCGCGCGGCCAGAGGACTCCCGCAAAGCGAGCGAAGGCCACGGCGACTGCCGCGACCGTACCCGCTTGAATCACCGTAAACAGAGTCCAGCCATAAAGGAATCCGACCAGCGGCGAAAAGGCTTCGCGAAGGTAGACGTACATCCTTCCGGTGCGGGGCATCATGGAGGCGAGTTCGGCGGAGGAGAGCGCGGCGACGAGCGTGAGGATGCCGGTCGTCATCCAGGCGGTGATCAGCCCGCCGGGACTGCCCGTCAGCCGCGAGATCTCAGCCGACACGATGAAGATGCCCGAGCCGACCATCGCTCCGGCGACTGCCATGGTGCCGTCGAAGAGTCCAAGGCTGCGGGCGAACCTGATGTTTTCTCGCCCGCCGGTAACCTGCAGCGGATCACCCGACCGCTCGGCTTGCGTCCTGCTGCGGCTTTTTGATGAAGGGCCCGGATTCATGCGCAGTGGGCTCCCGGTGCACCAGGGAATTCTGATTCGTGGCGCAATGTGAAGTTTCGCGAAGGGTGGTCAGTAACTAAAAAGCGAGCAGATTGCGGATCACGAACAGGGCATTTGCAGGACGCTCCGCCAGGCGGCGCATGAACCAGGGAAACCAGTAAGTCCCGTAAGCAATGAGGGTAATCGACCTCCAGCCGTCCCTCGCGAGCCGGAGCTGGAGGGCATGCTGAATGCCGTAAAGCATCTGAAACTCCAAGCGTTCTTTGTTCAGTCCCTGCTCAAGGGCGTACTCCTGAACCCGTCAAATCAATTTCGGGTCATGCGTGGCAATCGCCGCGCGGACTCCCGCACGGCGCGCCTCCTGGCTGAGGAGTCTCCTGCTGAGCGCCAAGAAGTTTTCGTCAACATCCCTTTTGCGCGGAAACGCAATTTCCGGCGGCTCGCGATACGCGCCCTTGACCAGGCGGACGGCCGCCCCGAGCCTGATCAGCGATTCAAGGTCTTCTCCGGTCCGGTACAAGTAGGCCTGGATGCAGACGCCCACGTTGGGGTAGGCGCGCCGGGCCCGGCGGTAGAGAGCGAGAGTCGCTTCGACGTAGTGGCTCGATTCCATGTCGATCCACACGACACTTTTCGGGCCCGCGTGTTCGATCAGTCGCGCCAGATTTGTTTCGGCGAGTGCGGGGTCGAGTTCCAGTCCGAGGTGGGTGAGTTTAACCGAGATTTCAGTCTGCAAACCGCGTTCTCTGAGGCGATCGAGAACGGTCAGGTAATGTTCTGTAACTCGCGCCGCCTCCGTGGAGTCGGCGACGTTCTCACCCAAATACGTAAACACCGTCCCGAGTCCGTTCTCCCTCAGGACGCACGCGGCGGCCAGCGCGTCCTCGAGGGTCTCACCGGGCATGAACCGGGACACAGTGCGACGGACGACCCACAGACGCGTGACTTGCTCGCGGAGCCAGCGTTTTTCTGAAGTCGCCAGCAGGATGCTTCGGATTATTCCCATAAATCGCGCGGTGACGACAGACGACCCATCTCGGCTTTCCGCATCAGCAAGTCCGCCATCGCGACGGGATTATTCATAACCCAAACCGCCCCTCGGGTAAAGGAAACGCGCGTGGCGCCCCGTTACCCAGCTCCTCACGCGAGCGAAAGCGGAGTATCTCGCGAGGCAAGGGAGCGGGGCGTAAGACGGAGACGACCCTTGACCGGACGCCGGCCGAGATGTAGAAGTATCCGTGCGCTGGACGCACCTCCCTCAGCCCGGACGCGAAAGCACCGGAGAATGTGAAGGCCATGGGACGACTTAATCATCTCACCAGAAGGCAATTCCTGAGAGGCGCTTCAACTGCGACGCTCGCTGGTTGCTTGAGAGGCGTGCGCGTTCTCTCCGCGCGGCCGGGAGGTTTGCCTCGTGAAAAAATCCTTCAGTTCCGCCATTCCGACGTGAAGCTGACGGGCGGGCCGCTCAAGGCGCAATTCGACCGCATCCATGCGGCCTACATGGCCCTGGATGAAGACCAGATTCTAAAAGTGTTTCGCCAGCGCGCCGGTTTGCCGGCCCCGGGCCAGGAAATGGGCGGATGGTACGATGGGGAGGGTTTCGCCCCCGGGCACAGCCTCGGCCAGTACATTTCCGGCCTCGCGAGGCTCTATGAGGCGACCGGGGACACCGGGACGCAGGCCAAGGTCAAGCGACTGGTGGAGGGATTCACCGCCACTATTGATTCCGACGGCTACAGCTACGCCAGCCTGAGGGCCTCAACGGCCTTTCCGGCCTACATGCTGGACAAGAATTTAGTCGGTCTTCTGGACGCCTCCCGCTCGGCGGGCATCCCATCGGCTCTGAACACGGCGCAACGGATCGTCAAAGGATCGCTACGGTATTTGCCTTCACGGGCCCTCGAACGCGACGAGATGCCGAAGCAGGCCGCTTACGATGAGTCCTACACCTTACCGGAAAATCTTTTCTACGCTTACGAGCTCACCGGCGACCGCGACTTGATGGAGCTTGCCCGGCAGTATTTGATGGACAGGAGATATTTCGACCCCCTTGCGCGGGGCGAAAACGTGCTCCCGGGTGTCCATGCCTATAGCCACGTGAATGCCTTGAGTTCAGGCGCGAGGGCGTATCTCGTTCTTGGCGATTCAAAATACCTGGAGGCCATCCGGAATGCCTGGGACATGATCGAGAAGACTCAAGAGTTTGCTTCGGGAGGGTGGGGTCCCGACGAAAAGTTCCTCGAACCTGGCAAAGGGCTGTTGGGAGAGAGCCTGAAAAGCACCCACGCCCACTTTGAGACGCCTTGTGGCGCGTATGCTCATTTCAAGCTCGCCCGGTACTTGTTGAGATTCACCGCCGACGCTCGTTACGGGGACGGGCTGGAACGAGTGCTTTACAACACGGTCTTGGGGGCCAAAGACCCCAAAGGCGACGGACACTTTTTCTATTACTCCGACTACCAAGCGGGAGCTCAAAAGGGCTACCACCCGGACAAGTGGCCTTGCTGTTCCGGGACTCTGCCGCAGGCCGTGGCGGACTACACGATCAACGCATACTTTTTGAGCGACGATGGCCTCTACGTTAACCTGTTCCTGCCTTCCGAGCTGCGTTTCAAGATCCGGGGAATGCCGGCGAAACTCAGCCAGAAGACCGACTACCCGGAAGGAAACTCGACGGAGCTGCGGCTGGAGCTTCCGGCAGCGGCGGAGTTCACTCTCTACTTCCGGATTCCCGGCTGGTTGCAGCGCCCGGCGGAGGTTGCGGTGAATGGCAAGGCGGTTGGCGTCGATGCCGCTCCAGGCCGGTTTGCCGCCATCCAGCGCCGCTGGCAGAACGGCGATGCCGTGCAGCTCACTCTGCCGTTCACGTTCCGGACGGAACCGATCGACAATGAGCACCGGGATACGGTCGCCTTGATGTGGGGTCCGCTGATGCTGGTTGCCATCCGCCCGCCCTTGAGTGTCCCCGGCAGCGCGCTTTCTTCTGCCGGAACAACATTATTGAAGCCAGTGCCTCATTCGAAGAACATGTTTGAACTCGAGAGGACGACGGACAAAATCCGGTTCGCTCCCTTCTATTCGGTTGCGGAAGAATCTTATACCACTTACATCACGAGGACTTAATCGGTCTCGTCGACCCCATCCGCGTCGCAGAAATTCGGGCTGATGCGGACTTCTCAACGCCGAAAGCCATCTCGGGCGGTCATTCTCGTTTCGGCGTTTCGCAATTTACGTCATCCTTTTTGTTCCGGCGGAAGTCCCTTGCAACGCCGCACCCGGCCTTGAATCGGGGATCGGGTGGTTGTTCCGGCCCGACCTTCCCACGGCGCGCAACTGCTCATTCATCGCTCTGCCGACGGTTCGACTTGCGGATTCGCTCAAGCGAAGGTGTGAAGGAATACGTCAGCTTGCCGGCGAAGCGTTGCTCGCGAAGTTGTTCGGGGTTGGCCGCGGCGAGGCTGGCAAAGCGAGTGCCGACGTTGTAGATCACGAAGACGTCGCCGTCCGGCCGGTAGCTGTAACGCAGGCGTAAGGTTGCGGCACGGATTATAGCTTTCTGCTGCTCGATTTCCGTTAGAAGCGCGCTACCCGGAATTCGCCGACTCGGCAACAGCCCTGTGCGCAAGATTTATCCAAGAAACTGCCGTAATATTCATCGAAACCATTGAAGCATTGCGCGTTGACTTGCTTCGAAACTTCGCCCATAATTCGGGTACGATTCGACGGGGACAGCGACGAGAGCCTTTTATGGAAGATCGTCGTAGCACGCGCCTCCCAATCGTCCTTCCTGTTACGCTGACCGGAATAGACAATAACGGCCAGGCCTTCAAAGAAAACACCTGGACCATGGGGATCAACAAGCATGGCGCGAAGCTCTCCACGTCCTATCGGTTGGCGGTGGGCGACCAGGTCATGGTGGGAAATACCGTTCTCGGGCACTACGCGCAAGCTCGGGTAACCCGGGTGATTGAAAAGGGGCGCGCGTTCGAAATCGGCGTGGAACTCACCGAACCGCAGGATGTCTGGGGACCGAAGTTCCCGCCTGCGGATTGGACCGAAAACAATCACGGCGGTGCGCCCGATGCAGGCGGCGAAAAAATGGCAGAATCCTCCAGGCCCGATGGGGGCGCGAAGGAGGGACGAACCGGCGGCCGCGATCCCGCCGACTCGCAGCCAGAGTCCAATCCCGCAGGGACTTCAGATCCGCCGGAAGATAAGTCTGCGGGAGGAAACGGCCCCCCGCCCGGCAGTCTGACGGACTTTCTTCGGACGTCCCGTGCTGAGCTCAAGACCCTTCTTGCCAGGACTCGAGAAATCCATCAACTCAGTTGTCAGGCCGTGCAATCGGCTTTTGAAGGACTGCACGGGAAATTGCACCAGGAGCTGGAAGCTGCTTCGCGCGAATTCGTCAGCGACACCCGCAGGCGCTTGCAGGACGAAGCCTCCGCCGCCCTCGAAGGATTCAGCCGAGAGGCGGGGGGCCGGCTGGCAACGCTGTTCGATGAAGCCCTGACGAAGTCACAAGCGGCTCACGCGGAGATGCAATCTCAACTGAAACAGGGCACCGAAGGGGCCCAGAAGCGGCTGGCTGAGTTATCGACCTCCGCGTTCGAGCGATTCCGGCAAAACGGCGAGGCCCTCTTCGAGTCTCTGCGGCTCGAGCTGCAAAACGCAGTGGAAGAATTCAAGAAAAAAGAGGTGGACGAAATTTCGGACCGCCTGCGCAATACCGCCGTCGATCTGGCCGAAGAACTCCGAAGGCGCGCCGACGTCGGATTTGAGATTTTAAAGGAGCAGCTCTCGATGTCGGGCAAGGCGCGCGTCGAGGAGACTGAGAAACAGCTGGCCGCGATCGGCCAGGAAATTTGTACCGCTGTCCATCAGCAGGCGGGGGCGGACTTCGGAAACCCTCCTGCAGGACCTCCACAACCGTCTCGACCAGGCTGCTCGCGCTCTGATGCAGATCAGTGCGGGCACGACCGCCTCCGACCGGAAGTAACTTACCTCCCGGCGCTCCTCATCCCCAGAATTTGTCCTTGAGATCTCGCAGGAACGAGCTGCGCAGGGACGTGTGATCAGCGCTAGGTTTACGGTCGAAATTTGGCATAAAATAAAAAGTGGGAGATAACGATAGGAAAGGATTGAGCTCGAATGCGGGTCTTGGCGATTGACTTCGGCTTGAAGCGTCTGGGCCTCGCGGTTTCCGATCCGCTCGGGATCACCGCGCAGGGCCTGCCTACGCTCGAGCGCACTCGGATGGCGGATGACCTGATGAGATTGCAGAAGCTCGCCGGGGAGTACTCGGCAGAGACCGTGGTCCTTGGCAACCCGCTGAGCCAGAGCGGAAAAGAGACCGCGATGTCCCGCAAGGTGGCCGAGTTCGCGACGCGGCTGCGCCGGCGGCTGAAATGCCCGGTCGAGCTCTGGGACGAGCGCTTGACGAGCGCGGAGGCGAGCAGGGTCCTGCGGGCCTCCGGCGTCGGAATCCGCAAGCGGCAAAAAGCCGCTGACCGCGTCGCGGCCACATTGCTGCTCCAAAGTTTTCTCGACCACCGCGCGAATGAGATCGCTCGAAGCCAGACCTTCGGAGCGGGCGGATGATGAGGCGAGTCGCCGCGTCGGCCGCGATTCTGGCCGTGGTGGGTCTGGCCGTCATGGGGCGGGAACTTTATGCGCCCTATGCCGGATATACCGGGAGCCAGGTCCTGGTCATCGAGCCGCACATGCACACCCCGGCGGTCGCTGGGCTCCTGGTCGAACGCGGCGTCCTTCATCACCGATGGCCCTTTCTGATCTGGTACCGCCTTCGTCGTCCTCGTCACACCCTCAAGGCGGGTGAGTACGTGTTCGATCGGCCTCTCACTCCCCTGGAAGTTTACCGGAAGCTCGAACACGGCGATGTTTACTTTCATTCGGTGGTCGTTCCGGAGGGTTCAGACCGTTTCGACATCGCGCGCATCGTGCAGCAACAACTCGGCATGACGCCGGAGGAATTCTTGCGCGTCACGCAGCAGGCGGACCTCGTCCACGACTTCGACGACAAGGCCCCGACGCTCGAGGGGTACCTTTTCCCCGACACTTACCGGTTCCCACGAGGCGTGAGCGCGGCCGCAGTGGCCACGGCCATGCTGTCCCGGTTTCGTCGGGTGCTCGACTCGGACTTGGGGAGGGAGCTTCGCCAATCGCCTCACGGCTTGCACGGCGTCATGACCCTGGCGTCACTCATCGAAAAAGAAACTTCGGACCCCGCCGAGCGCTCCCTGGTTGCGGGGGTCTTTGCGAGGCGTTTGAAACAAAGGTGGCCGTTGCAATGCGATCCCACGGTAGTTTATGCCGCCCGCTTGAACCATCGCTTCATCGGAGGCTCTCCAGAACCGATTACCCGGAGGGACTTGAAGTTTGATTCGGCTTACAACACTTACCGGCACGCCGGATTGCCTCCGGGGCCGATCTGCAATCCGGGCGAGGCTTCTATCCGTGCGGCCATTAATCCGACGAGCGGGAAGTTTCTCTATTTCGTGAGTAACAATCACGGCGGACATCTCTTCGCAAGAACACTTGCAGAACACCAGCGCAACGTGGCACGATATCGGCGACAAGTGGCGACGTTCCGCCGTGGGACGCCGGAGAGCAAGCGCTCTGCTGAGTAATTGCTGGGAACCCTCAAGGGGCCCAGCCGCCACCACAAATCCAGACCGACGTGCCGGATAAGAACACCAAGAAACAGCTGATCCTGGACCATATGCACTCGCTTCGCCTCGAGCGGGCCGGAGCGCGTGAGATTCAAGCGATCCATCACGCACTCCGCCGGCAACTCGGGGCCGACCGGCCGACCTCGCCTTCGTATATCGCTCAAGTCCTTCGAGAGGCGGGAACCCGGGTGGACCTCAACGACCGCTTCGCCGACCCTGCGATGCCGGAACCCTATGCCTCGCGCCTCAAGGGGCTGCTTCGATTCAGCGCTCTCGAGACCGCGCAGGCTTCACTCGAGAAACTCGATGCCATCTACCGCGAGTACCGCTCGGCTTCCGACCGCATCGGGACCCAACTGGTCCGGTCGCTCGTCGTGAAAGG
>QHZM01000447.1:1138-4807 GCA_003224665.1 Acidobacteriota bacterium | reverse complement strand
CGCCTGCCGTTGACCACGTGATACAGGCGGAAGTTGTCCTCCAGTGCGTTGGCCCGCACGATGTAGTAGTTGTCCTTGTCCTGCAGGCGGAACAAGAGGCCGGCGCCTTGGTCCACCGTCCCAGAGATGGTCTTGAACTTCACGGTTAGCGCAAGGTCTTTGTAGCTTGTGCCTTCGGCAATAGCCAGCGGAAACCGGTAATCCGTCTTGTCCTGCGACGTCTGCGCCAGAACGTTGGGTTTCGACGGCGCAGACTCATCTTTCTTGACCACCCACTGACCGTCGCCGCCTTGCCCCGTCCGGGCGAAACTAAAACCCGCTGGCGGCTTTCCGTCCGCGTCGGTATCAAAATTCCATTTCTTTTGGCCCGACTGTGCGGCGACCATCAGAAGTGGTGCCAGCACCAGACACATCCCAGGAAGAAATCGCGCCTGCATGTAGCGAAGTTTCTTCATTTGCTCCTCCTTTCGATAAGAGAATGGACTGGCTCGCTCTTGCCGAGCTGGTCCAGTGCGGCCCGGAACCCCGCCCCCAGCTTTTCCGCTGGGCCTTTGCCCCAGTAGTGCAGGAAGATGACGGTAGGTTGCACACCGGTCATATGATGGTGGATTGCGACCACATCCAGATCATTCTTGCGGAGAGCCTTCAGCACCGGAGTGAGCTCGCTCTCCACCATGGCCACATCACCCGCGACAACTGCATTCTCATTTGTCCCCAAGAATGCCGCCCAGGTGTTCAATCCCATGCGGGCGTTGATCGCGGCGCCCATCTCTGTCAACTTCAAATCATCGCGCCCGACCGTGATCTTGTAGACCGCCGATTAAGTCGAGCGCTGGCTTAAGTTGGTGGGCCATGTCCAGCGCCTTCCCGTGGCCGTGAATGTGCATATAGAAGATCCGTGGTTCCTCCCAGAAAAAGTGATTGTGCAACGCCGTGACGTCCAGGCCGTGTTGCAACAGCGCGGACATGACCGGATTCACTTCCCCCTGAAGCAGAACCAAGTCGCCCATCAGCACATCGTTCCCGTGGTCGCCCTTAGTCATCGCCACCCAGCCGCCGAACCCGAATGGCGTAGGCGTCGGCACACCAGCGACAGTCACGTGTAAGTCAGTGCGCGGAACGTTCACCTTCAAAACCCCACCCTTGTAATCGCCGTTCCTGCCAAGGAACTTCAGGACCTCTTGATAATCGCCCGGTATTTCCTGAGCCTTCCCAGGAACAGCAAAGAGCATACTCGCTACAAGGATCCCCAATCCGAAACGGTTCATATTCATTCCTCTTCTTCTTCCCGCCAAGCGAATAACGGCGTTCGCGCTCGTCGCCCATCCTGGAAGACAACTCTAATGGACGGATCTTACACTATTCAGATTCTTTGGGCCAAGGCGTGCTCTGCGGGCGCGTCTGATGTCATCAAAATTTGACATTCTCTTGACGCGTCCTTAACCTTGCCTCTGTACCCTCCTCTCCTTGCGGGGCTTCGGAGCCCTTCAAAGTGAGCGCGTTCTAAGAAGGAATTAAATGCTTTCAGGGCGCGGTCATATATCAATTAGGAGAAAAGCATGCAAATCAGTGCACGTTGTTTTCGAAAGGCCTTACTTGCGATCCTGAGCCTGTGTGCGGTCCTTCTGGGCCCGCAATTGACCACAGCCGGTGAGACTCCCGAGAGGGCTCAGGCGGCCCAGCCGAAGTCGCCCGCTGAAAATAGAGTAGAAGCCCACCCAAGCGTTGCTCCAGCGGATGCGATTAAGGCGCTCGAGGCGAAAGTCTCCGAGCAGCAGGCCCAGATCCAGCAGCTCGTCGGCGCTATCGAGCAACTGAAGCAACGCCTGGATGAGCTTCCGCAGGCCCAGGCTCTCGGGCCCACCCAGGGCCAAGTGGCAAGCTTGGCCCCCGTGATCCCCAGTGCGGCGAAGGCGGCGGAAAGTTCTTCAGCCAACCTGACGGCGACGCCGCAGCCCGAACCGGCTCCGGTGACCCAGGCGGAGGTGCACCAGTACACCGAAAAGGTGGAGCAACTGAGCAAGTCGCTTGACGAGGTGATGAAAAATCTGGGGGGAATCAAGCTGAGCGGAGACTTCCGCTTTCGAGGTGACGCCCAGCTCCGTTCCGGGAATCAAATTGCGGGTCCACTGCAAAACCTGCGCTCACGTTACCGCCTGCGGCTGAACCTGGACAAAGAGCTTGACCCCCGGTTCCAATTCCACATGCAGCTTTCGACCGGGCCTCTGAACAACGGCATTACCAACGATCAGGACTTTGCGGGTACGGTCGCCAAGCATCCCTTCTCCATTGCTGAGGCTTACATCGATTACCACCCGAACTCGAGGTTCGCCGTGCGCGGCGGGCGGATGGAAGAGGTCTTTGCGGATGGTATGAGGTTCCTATGGGACGACGACGTGAGGTTCAACGGTTTTCATCAGGTGGTTACCATCCCTTTTGAGTCGCACTTGCTTGGCATCAAGAGCCTCGAATTGCGCGCCGGGGAATACATCCTCTCGAACCCCAACGTCGTCATTCTGTCCGCCACCTCGCCTTTTGTCAGCGCGGGTTTTCAGCCTGGACTGAAGGTCCGAGACTCAAACCTGTTCCACCCGGGCTTCGTCGCAAAGGGGGGCCTGGGCACAAGCTGGAGTCACCAATTGACAGGTGACATCCAGGTTTACCGCAACCCGAACGAGATTCAGCTTGCCTCCCTGGCTACCGGCTTCCCGGTATTAGTCAGCAACGCAATTGGTCTGCAGTTGTCCGGCCCCATGACCGGAGCAGGTAACGCCACGACCACGCCGGGCGGCGCCATCTTCAGCGCCAGGAATTTTCAAATTGGCCGCGTGGCCTATCGGCTGGAGCACAAGGGCTGGGCATTCCGCGGCCGTGAGATGCCTGCTTGGATTGATTTCCAAGGTTCGCGCAACGCGGGCACCAGCAAGCTGCGGGATGCGTTCATGGCTTCGGCCAATCTTGGCGGCGTGAAAGGATTCGGCGACGTACGCTTCCTCTATCAGTTTGCCATCAAGGACGGCAACGCGCTGATTTCCCAGTTTACCGACGACGACCTGGGTACGGGCTCGGGGGTTAACATCGCCGTTCACGCCGTGCGTTTTGACTTTGGTCTGACGCGCTTCCTCCAATGGCAAAACCTGTTTTTCATCCAGGACGAGCGGCGTCCCAGCAACCCCGCGGAGCAATTCTTTGTCCCGCTCCAGCGAGGCGCCAATACGACGTTCCGTTACCTGGGCCAGTTGGCGTTCACGTTCTAAAGGGGTTGGGAGACGGGGCCGCCCAATCGCGTTATGAGAGCTTAACAGCCGTGTAACACGGCTGTAACAAAACGACCTCAAAATTTCGAATGGAGGAGTTCGAAATGAAGTGCATCCTGGCATCCGGGTTCGGATTGTTGGTTTGGGTAGGTCTTGTGCTGTTCGGTCTGTCACCTCCCTCAGTACACCCCTCCGCGGCGCCGGCAGCGTCGCCCGCAACAATCCAAATTAACGCTGCTGGCGCCACCTTCCCCTACCCAATTTATTCGAAGTGGTTTGACGTCTATCACAATCTGCGCCCCGATATCCAAATCAACTACCAGTCGATCGGCTCCGGAGGAGGGATTCGGCAGGTTATGGCCGGCACGGTGGATTTCGGCGCTTCCGATGGACCGATGACTGACAGTCAACT
>QHZM01000447.1:0-1106 GCA_003224665.1 Acidobacteriota bacterium | reverse complement strand
TGGAACGATCCGGAACTCATCCAGGCGAACCCGGGCGCGAACTTGCCTGCGAGCGACATCGTGGTGGTGCATCGCTCCGACGGGAGCGGCACCACGTACATCTGGACGGACTACCTTTCCAAGGTCAGCGCTGTTTGGAAGGAGAAAGTCGGCCGAGGCACGTCGGTAAATTGGCCTGTGGGCTTGGGCGGGAAAGGCAACGAAGGGGTCTCCGGCCTGGTCAAGCAGACGCCCTACTCGATCGGCTACGTGGAGCTGGTCTATGCCATCCAGAACCAACTGCCCCACGGTCTGGTCAAAAACTCGGTGGGCAAGTTCGTCAAGGCAGACCTCTCAACCGTTACGGCTGCGGCGGCCGGCGCGGCCAATCCCATGCCGGATGATTTCCGGGTCTCCATCACGGATGCCCCGGGCAGGAACGCTTACCCCATTTCAAGCTTCACGTGGTTGCTGATTCCCAGCCGGATCGCCGACGACGGGAAGAAGCAAATCATCAAGGACTTCCTTCAGTGGATGATGAGCGAGGGGCAGAACCTGGTCGAGCCCTTGAGCTACGCGCGGCTTCCGAAAGAAGTCGTTGCCAAGGAACTGAAAGCCATTTCGTTAATTGAATAGCATGGGTGTTCTTGATCCAGCGGCGGGGCGCGCGGCGTCGCGAAGGGGGTTGCGCTCGTTCTTTAAGAGGCTCCGAACCGGCGACGCCCTGGCGCACCTGATTGTGTCCATCGCCGCCGCCTCTATTTTCCTCATCACTGCTCTGCTGGTCTTTGAGCTCACCCGGAATTCGGGTCTCGCCCGCCACAAATTCGGTTGGGAATTTCTGTGGACGCGCACTTGGGACCCGGTGAAGGAGGAGTTCGGCGCGCTGCCGTTCATTTTCGGCACCGTTGTCACATCGGCCACGGCGCTGCTGATCGCCGTTCCGCTCGGGGTCGCCGCCTCCGTTTTCCTCGCCGAACTTGCCCCCCGGCGAATTTCGAATTTGTTGACGTTTCTCATCGAGCTGCTCGCGGCGGTCCCGAGCGTAATTTACGGGCTGCTGGGCATCTTCGTTTTAGTGCCCGCGCTTCGGAGCGAGGTCATGCCCGCTCTCAAAAAGACGCTGG
>QHZM01000446.1:3589-6236 GCA_003224665.1 Acidobacteriota bacterium | reverse complement strand
GCCGAGGCGGGTCCGTTTTCTGTCCGAGGAAAAAGCCCGGGTGCGTCGCGAACGCCTCCAAAAACGGATCGGTCGAGTGGAGTCAGTGGTCGCGGGCATGCGAAAGATGCTCGAGGGGACCGGCCTTCCCGGCCGCCAGGCTGTCTCCCATTGGGCGGCGGCGCTTCGGACGCTCAGCCTGCAAACGAGCTTCAGAGAAAGAACGCTGGAGCAGTACCTCCCTTTCATGTTGCACAACCGGTTTATCTTTGAGTCGGAAAACATCCGGGCGGCTTACTCCCTCATTTCCGAAAAAGACAAGGACCGGGTTCCCTGGGAGCCGGAAAGGATTGACTGGGAGAGCTACTGGCTGAGCAACCAAATCCAGGGCATCGAGAGGTGGGTACAGCCGGAGGCCGTAAGGGAGTGGGCGTTTAAAATATAACTCACAACCATCGTGGCTTGCGGCACGGCGCGCAGGCCGATGGGGCCGGTTTCAAGGTCCCGAGTTTGCCGGGACACTGGGCAAAGTCCGAGCCTTTCCACTGAGGGCGCGGGGGCGCGACCCTTTTCAAGCGCGACTGTTCGCGCGACCGGAAAGTTCTGAGTCCTTGTGCAACGATGGGTTTAACTTCCAAAGCGGCCACTCCGTCAAAGGAATTGGACGCCACCGCGATCGAGGAGCAGGCACTCGAGCTCGTGCGGGGGCTCTTGATGGAGCTCGGCTCTCATCGGGCGGCTCAAGACGTCTCCTTGCATTCCTCGTTCGACCGTGACCTCGGCCTGGGAAGTCTTGAACGCGTCGAGATGCTTGTCCGGTTCGAATCGCAGTTCAAGACTCGCCTCCCCGACGAAATCGCGCAGCAAGCGGACACGCCCGCGGAATGGGTCCAGGCGGTCCTGCGGGGCGGCGAAGTTGGAACTCCCGCGCTCGAGAGCGGCCGGCTGCGCTACCGCATCCAGCACCCGTCCCGCGAAGCTCCGCCGGCGCCCGAGTCCGCAAGGAACTGGATCGAGGTCCTGCGATGGCATGCCGAGGTTGACCCCCACCGTGTCCATGTTCATTTAATCGAAAACGAATCCACCCGGGACATCACGTACGGCGAATTGCTCGAGACCTCCGCCAAAGTGGCCGCGGGCCTCAGGGACTCAGGTCTGCGGCGCAATGAGACCGTGGCCATCATGTTGCCGACCTGTGCGGATTTTTTCCACGCATTTTTCGGCGTGATGCTCGCCGGCGGGATCCCTGTCCCGATCTATCCTCCGGCGCGGCCGGACAAGATCGAAGAATACGTCCGCCGGCAAGTCTTGATTCTGCGAAACGCAGACGTCCGCTTCCTGATTGGTTTCGACCGGGTGAAGGCGGTGTCGAGGCTCATGGGACTCAACCTCCCGAACCTGATCGTTTCCACGACGGTGGAGGCGCTCTGCCAGAACGGCGCGAGGCTTCCGGCGAGCGCCGTTGAGCCTTCGGACACCGCGTTTATCCAGTACACCTCGGGAAGCACGGGCGATCCCAAGGGAGTGGTCCTGAGCCAGTTCAACGTTCTGTCGAACGTCAAGGGGATCGGCTGGGCCGTCAAAGTGCGCCCCACAGACATTGTGGTGAGCTGGCTCCCGCTCTACCACGATATGGGTCTGATCGGCTCGTGGCTCTTCAGCGCCTACTACGCTCTTCCCATTACGGTGCTCTCGCCCCTGGACTTCCTCAGCCGGCCCGAACGCTGGCTTTGGGCGTTGCACGATTCGCGCGGGACGCTTTGCCCGGCGCCGAATTTTTCCTTTGAGCTCTGTGCGCGCAAAATCCCGGACGAGGCGATCGAGGGGCTCGACTTGAGCGCGTGGAGGGTGGCGATCAACGCGGGTGAGGCCGTGCTCCCGGAAACGCTCGCCCGGTTTGCGGAGCGCTTCCAGAGGTACGGCTTCCGGCCTGAAAGCTACATGCCCTGTTACGGACTCGCTGAGTCCTCCGTGGGACTGACCTTCCCCCCGCTCGACCGCCGGCCAATCGTTGACGTGATTCGTCGCGGCGTTTTCGAGTCGGAGGGCCGTGCCGTCCCGGCGGGGTCCAGCGACGGGAACGTCCTCCGCTTCGTCGCGAACGGCGGCCCCTTACCGGGCCACGAAGTGCGCCTCGTGGACGAGCAAGGGCGGGTCCTGGGCGAGCGAGTACAGGGACGACTGTTTTTCCGCGGCCTTTCGAAGACGGCCGGCTATTACCGGAATCCCGAGGCCACCGCGGCCGCCGTCACCGACGATGGATGGATGGACTCGGGAGACCTGGCCTACTGGGCGGACGGGGAATTGTTTATCACCGGGCGGGTGAAAGACTGCATCATCAAGTCGGGGCGCAACATTATTCCTCAGGAAGTCGAGGCCGCTGCATCCGAGGTGGAAGGTGTGCGCAAGGGTTGCGTCGCGGCTTTTGGCGCGGTGGACGAAGGCACGGGGACGGAGCGGCTCGTCGTTGTGGCCGAGACCCGGGCGACCGCGCCGGAGGGGCTGCGGCGAATCGAGGCGGAAATCGTCAGGAGCGTGGACGCGGTCCTCGGAATCCCTCCGGACAAGGTAGTGCTGGCGCCGCCGCACAGCATTCCCAAGACTTCCAGCGGAAAAATCCGCCGCAACGAGACGCGCTTCCTCTACGAGAAAGGAGAACTCCAGGTGG
>QHZM01000446.1:0-3582 GCA_003224665.1 Acidobacteriota bacterium | reverse complement strand
TTTCCGGCTTATTGCTCCGGTTGGTGCCGAGCCGGAATGCGGTGGCGCAGATGGTCCGCGGCACCGCTCGCTCCATTTTGAATCTCAGCGGTGAAAGCCTCCTGGTCCACGGCGCCGAGTTGGTCCCGCGCGGTCAGCCCGTCGTCTTCTTCGCCAACCGGGCGGGCTGCTTCGATCCGCTTTTGCTGGCGGCGTCACTCCCCTCGCGCTTTTTCATTGCAGACTCGACGGCGCTCGCCGGCTTGCCTCCGGACGCGGCATTTCTGCTCAGGCCGCTGGTGGTTCCTCCTCTTGACGGTGAAATCGCGCCTCCGGGTGGAACACTCCGGCAGCGGATCCTGCAAGGACTCGAGTCCGGCCGCTCCGTGCTTGTTTTTCCGGACGGACCGGCCGGCGTTCCGCCGCATCTCAGCCGTTTTCGACTCGACGCCATCCACGCAGCCGTCACGACGTATGCCGCAATCATTCCTGTCGGCGTTCGTGGAACGTCGAAAGCCCTGCAAGTATTTGGAAAGCCGAAGACCGAATGGAATATCCGCCTGGGCGCCCCAATCAGGGCGCAGGTGGGCGATGATCGCGAGATCGTAAATTTGCGCGAACGGGTCCGCCAGGCCATCGCGGAGCTGGCAGGTTGAGCAAATCGCGCTCGAGGGTGCGTCCGCAAGGCGGGCGCACCCCCAAAGGGTATGAAGCTATTTCCCGCAAAGGTCGCGCTGGTCGTCGCGCTGTTTTCGGACGCGGCGATCGCCCGGGAGGAGAAGAATTAAGTTAGAATCCCTCACGTCCCGTAATGCAAGGGCGGCGGTCACGCACGACTGAGCTCCTGGCTTCCCAGGGATGCGTGGCGGCTTCCCTCACCTGCCAGCTGAGCCAGGAGGCGACCTTCGGGAGCATTTTCAGATAAGGATGACGGATTTGCCGATGGTGCTTGTTGGTCTTTTAGTCTGTTTCCTGATTGGTTCCATCCCCTTCGCCGTGGTGGCGATGCTGGGGTCAGGGATCGACATCCGCCGGGTCGGGTCAGGCAATCCGGGATTCAACAATGTCCTTCGGGTCAGCAAGGCGCGCGCCGTCGTGGCACTGATTGGCGATTTGGGCAAGGGCCCGCTGGCCATAGGGCTGGTCCACCACTTCTGGCCTTCACAAGCCGGGATGGGCGGGGTCACCCTGGGATGGTTATGCGGGTTCGCCGCGGTTTTTGGCCACTGCTATTCACCGCTGCTCAAGTTCAACGGCGGAAAAGGCATCGCCACTTCAGGCGGAGTGATGCTCGTCCTCTATCCGGGCTGGGCGTTAGTCGCTATAGCCTACTTCACCGCTCTGCGCATCGCGGGGAGCAGGCTGAATTGGCGTGAGGCGGGCTCGATCGCATCGCTCACGACCTGGGTCCTGTTCGTCTGCCTGATGCTCGGATTTGTGGGGCGGCTCGACGCGACTTTTGCCGCCGTCATGACCCTGTTCCTAGCGTGGCGCCACAAGAAGAATCTCCAGAGTCTATTTGCGGGAGCTGCCTTGCAGGGACGGGGCCTCAGCCCGGCCCAGGGGAAGAATTAAGAGCGAATATCCGGTTTACGGTTTGGAACCCGCGTTCCGCCTCTGCGCCGCACGATGAGCCAGCCCACACGAATGGCCTTTTACGACTTTGACGGAACGCTGGTCTCAAGCAACGTCGTCCTCCGCTACGCGTACTACGTAAGGAAACTGCCTTCGAGGGCGAGGGCCCTTCTAAAGTTTTCAAAGCTGCTCCTCAGCGTCCCCGTGCTGGTGGGACTCGACTTCTATTCGCGGCGGCTTTTCAACGAAACCTTCTTCCGGGAATATCGGGGTATGAAAAAGGGCTGGCTTCTCGATCGGGCTGATTCGCTTTTCGAGGATGTCATCCGCCCTTCGATCTACTCCGGCGCCAGGAGTCTCGTGGAATCGGACCGCGACCGCGGGTTTCGACTGGTGCTCGTGACCGGGGAGCTCGACTTTGCCCTGGGGCCGGTCGTGCGCTATTTCGGTTTTGACGACCTGATCTCGAACGCCTTGGTGTACGAGAACGGTACCGCGACCGGCGAAGTGGCGGCGCCGCTTATCGCCGGGGGTGAGAAAGTGGCGGCGATGAAGAGACTCTCTCGCCTGTATAATGCGGACACGGCCGAGTCAAAAGCCTACTCCGACAGTTTTTCCGACGCGCCGATGCTCGAAGCCGTCGGCAACCC
Source organism: Acidobacteriota bacterium (assembly GCA_003224665.1). GTDB lineage: Bacteria > Acidobacteriota > Terriglobia > UBA7540 > UBA7540 > QHZM01. Next base: position 1,378 of record QHZM01000446.1, on the reverse strand, counting down.
GATCGCCGTCAACCCCGACTGGCGGCTCGGGCGCCTCGCCGCGCAGCGCGGATGGCCGGTCATGGATTTGAAAAGAGGTGACCATGTCCACGTTTACCCAGAGGGCCGCGACAGCGGGCCCGCGGGAGTTTGAGTTCGGAGACCCGACCCCGAATGCCGTGGGGCGAAAAGCCCTGGTCCCTCACGAGGGCTGCGTGGTCCACATCGAGCAGGACTCGGCTCCCCGCCTGATGTGGTTCGGAGAAGACCTTCTCTCGGTGAAGATGCCGGCCGGAACTCGCGTCATGTATCCGAACCCGACGATCCCCGGCCTTCCGGACCGCGCAGCGGCCATCCACTACGCCCTCGCCCATCCTGAAGAAATGGAGCCGCTCGCAGCCCTGCTCTGGCCGGGAATGAAAGTCACCATCGCCATTGACGATATCTCGCTGCCCTTGCCGAAGATGCCCAGGCCGGACGTCCGCGAGTCCGTCTTGACGGTCCTCCTCGAGAGGCTGGCCGAAAAAGGCATCGAGGATGTTCACATCATCATTGCGACCTCCTACCACCGGAGGATGGCGCCTTTCGAAATCAGGCGCGTCCGACCTCCTGATCTACGTGAACATCAACCTCGTTCCCATGGATGGCGGCAGCAAGTCCGTGGGGGTCGGCCTGTGCGACTATCCCGCTCTCCAGGCCCACCATACGCCGCAGACGATTCTCGACTGCGATTCCTATTTCGACCACACGCGCTCGGCCATGACGCGCTCCTGCGACCGTATCGGGAAAATCATCAACAAGAACTTGAAGGTCTTTCAGATCGAAACGGTCTTGAACAACCGGATGTTCGACCCCAAGCTCCAGTTCTTCACCAGGAACGAGGACCGCCACACGGCGCTCGACCGGACGATGTTCCGGACAGCGCGATTCGCCCTCGGCAAACTTCCGCGCCCGGCCAAGCGAAAAATCCTGTTCGCCGTGCCGGCCGCTTACGAGCCGATTGCCATCCACGCCGGCGCCACCCTGCCCACGCACGAAAAGACCCTGTCGTACTGCTATGCCCAGTATTGTTGTCCGCTTCAGGGACAGACGGACGTCGTCGTGTACGGCATTCCCTTCATCTCGCCGTATAACGTCAACTCGATCCTGAACCCGCTGCTGGTGCAGGTGATGGCGCTCGGTTATTTCCACAACATGTACCGTTACATGCCGGTGGTGAAGAAAAATGGCGTGCTGATCATCACCCATCCCCTTTACGACGAATTCGATCCGCTCCATCACCCCTCGTATATCGAGTTCTTCCACCGGCTGTTGCCTGAGACACGGGACTCCTTCGAGCTCCAGCGGAAGTACGAGGCCGAATTCGCGCACAACCCGGACTACATCCGGATGTACCGGA
>QHZM01000445.1 GCA_003224665.1 Acidobacteriota bacterium | reverse complement strand
CCGTGCGTAAGATGCGAGAGGGGAACGAAATTCCCCCTGACGTATTCCGCTACCGGAATATCATCGCGCGGGGAAGATTGCGAGGTGGCCACAACACTCCTTCAGAGAACCGGAAGAAGTCTCTCAAAGGATATTTTCAGAGATTCTCCGGCAACTGTCTAGCGATGGTCTCTCACCCGCGCGCGGTGGAATCCGCGAAACGGTCAAGCGACCTTTGCGCCCTCACGCTTCCTGTGCGCGGCCGGCGAGGCGCGATTCCGGATACCCGAAGAGAACGTCGCCGGCGACGCCTCCTACTCGGACGTCGAGGAGGGTGTTCGGGGCGGCGTCAAAGTCCGCAAGGCCGATCTTCAGGTAATTGGTCGAAAGGGCCACTCGGGCACCGTCGTGGACATCGTCCAGCACCAGCGCGGAAAGAGTCCTGCCCACCTGCGCTCGAAGGAAGTCTCCGCGCTTCCGCCGAATTACAGAGCGGATTTCCTCAGCACGCTGGCGGGCGATTCGGCCGTTCACCTGGACAGGCATTGCGGCGGCGGGAGTGCCGGGTCGCACCGAATAGGGAAAGATGTGGAGATAGGTGAACGGGAGAGACTCGATCAAGCGAACGTTGGCCGAATGGTCCTGGTCCGTCTCCCCGGGGAAACCCACCACGACGTCCGCGCCAAGACCGCAGTTGGGAATCTCCGCGCAAATCGCCTGGATGCGTTCGGCGTATTGCGCCGTCCAGTAGCGCCGGCTCATGAGTCGAAGGATGCGGTCGGATCCGCTTTGCAAGGGGACGTGGAAATGTTTTGCCAGGCGCTCCTCGCGCGCCACAAGGCGGATGAGCTCCGGGCTCACGTCCATGGGTTCGATCGAGCTGATGCGAATGCGCGGGATCGGAGTTTCGGCAAGGACTCGCTCCAGCAGGTTGAGAAAGGTAATCCGCCGGTCGAGGTCTTTCCCGTAACTCCCCAGGTTGATTCCACAAAGGACTACTTCTTTGTACCCGCCGGCCTCGAGGCTCCGGACTTGCGCAATGACCTTTTCGGGAAGCAGGCTGCGGCTCGGGCCGCGCACGGCGGGAATAATGCAAAAGGAGCAACGAGCATTACACCCGTCCTGGACTTTTAGAGTGGGACGAGTCCGGTCGCCAGGCAGAACCGGAGAAAAGTGGAACTCCTCCGAGATCTCTCCCACAATGACCTGCGCCCCCGCGGCTTGGGCCGGCAGAGCGCTGCGCTGCTCGATCTCGACCAGCGACGGTCCAAGCGGCTTCGTAGGCTCATCGGAGCAAGCTCCTCTCTCGACGCGCACCAGACGCTGCGCCCTCAACAAGTCCGGCACCGCGTGCTTGTGTGAATTTCCGACCACCCAGGCGACGCCCGGGAGTACCGCAATTTCATCGGCCGCACGCTGAGCGTAACAGCCGGTCACGAGGATCCGACAAGAAGGGTTCGCGCGATGAATCCGGCGGATCACCTGGCGGACTTCAGCATCCGCAACGGCTGTCACGGTGCAAGTGTTCAAAACTGCGATTTGACTTTGCTCGAGGTCGGCGGACTCCTCGAGACCGGCCTGAAGCAGTTGCTGCTTGAGTGCGGAGCCGTCCGATTGACTCGCACGGCAGCCGAAATTCAGGAGGTGGAAAGTCGCCATGGGTTAAAGATCCATTCTAGCCGAATGCGCGCTGTCGTAAAACTCGCGAGCGTGTGGGACGAAGGCAAACCCGTAACGCCCGTCACGGCCAGCCCGCGCCTCTGACGCTATCGCGCTTTTGTGCCGGAGACGAGCCGCGGACCCTGCCGAGCGGGGTGCGCGCTACATGCTTCCGCTTACCGTTTACCGTCTTCCCTCTTCACTGTCCCCCGTTCCCTCATCACTGCTCTGTTCCGTATCGGCGCTGGGTGGGGAAGGCTCGGGAGGCGGAAGCAGGGCGAACCAGACTGGAAGCGTGTCTTTTTCCCTTGGCTCGCGGCGCGGGCGGAATGGCCGGAAGCGCGCCGGGTCGCCGTAGCGGCCGACGAGCAGCCGATAAAACCCGCGCCGCAGCCGCTCGTAGAGCCGGTTGGCTGACGCGAGCGCCTCGAGGTCGCTTCCGAAAACGGCAAGGAGCTTTGCGATAAGTTCAAGAGTCCGTTTGGCAGAAGCGCCTGCTTCGGGCGCCACGT
>QHZM01000444.1 GCA_003224665.1 Acidobacteriota bacterium | reverse complement strand
ATCACCGCGGCAATTCGCTGTGCCCCACCGCAGAACAAGCCGCGACCGGAAGAGCTGCGCAATTGCCGGCCTTATCTTGATAAAGAGTTGGACTTACTCGAGCGCGTGCGCGCCGTGCTGGCGCTCGGGCGGATTGCATTTGACACCACCCTGCGCCTCATTTCGTGCCGGATATCCCTCCCGCCTCTCTCTACTTTTCGCTTCAAGCACGGCGCGAGCTATGCGCTGGCGGACGGGCTGCCGCGCCTCTTCGCCTCTTACCACCCAAGCCAGCAAAACACGCAGACCGGCAGGCTGACGCCTGAAATGATGCGTGAAGTGCTCGAGGATATTCGCCGCTTTCTTGCCAGCTCAACACCCGCTTAAGAGACGATTCTGCGCCAGCCCGAGAGCGCGCGGGTCCTCGCGCGGCCATCCGCGATTTCAAGGCAACGTGAAACCCACGAGCGAGTCTCCGAGCTTACTGCCCACCTTGCCGTGGCCGCCGGCGGCGATCACTACGTACTGTCTCCCGTGTTCGCGCAGGCGGTAGGTCATCGGGGTTGACTGCGCGCTATTCGGCAGAGCGGGGCTTCACCAGGGCTTCAGTCCATCCACATCCCGCCGTTGACCTCGACGGTCTCGCCGGTGATGTAGCGGGCGGCCGGCGAAGCGAGGAAGGCTATGACTTCAGCGACCTCCTCGGCACTCCCCGCGCGACCCATGGGAATCGCGGCCAAGTATTTCTGGAAAAGCTCCGGCGGGCTGTAACGGTCGTGGTAGGGGGTTGAGATCACTCCGGGGGCAATGGCGTTCACGCGGATTCCGTGCGGCGCGAGTTCCTTGGCAAGACCCTTCGTGTAAGTGAGGACTCCGCCTTTCGCCGCGGCATAGGCTGCGGCGCCGGGCCCGCCGCCGTTGCGCGCTGCGATGGAGGTGACGTTGATGACGCATCCGCTTTTGCGCGTCGCCATTTCCTCCCAAACCGCTCGGACGCAGAGGAAGCAACTCTTCAGATTCAGGGCCATGATCTGGTCCCAATATTCTTCCGTCATGTCGGCTAGAGTACGGCGCGCGAGGAGGTCGCCGGCATTGTTAACCAGGATGTCCACGCGTCGCCAGCGAGCGCGGACCGCCTCGACCAGCGCCCGCACTTCGTCGCTCCGAGTGACGTCGGCGCGCACGGCCAAGGCTTCGCCGCCGCTTTTTTGAATGCCGGCCACGGCCGCCTCAGCACCCGCGCGGTTCTTGCAGTAGTTCACCGCCACCCGCGCCCCCTGTCGGGCCATCGCCTCAGCCGTCGCGCGGCCAATCCCGCTCGAAGCACCCGTGATCAACGCCACCTGGCCATTAAACGACATAATGCCCTCCGTAAGATTTTCCGGCAGTGAGCTTACCTCATTTCCGGACGCAGGTCAGGGCATGGCGGGGCTCGAGCCGCAACACGCGCCCTAGCCTCCGGCCTCAAGTTTCAAACGCGGCTTTCCGGTTCCGCTGGGAAGAAAGGGTGCTTGGCGGTAAACTGGCGCCCATGCCTGAGAGCACGTTCATTGCGGTCCCCGCGACCTTTCCCGCTAAGGCGGAGGCTGCTGCCGGCGTTGAGCCTTCGGTCCCTTGGTCCATCCGGTGCACGGTCGCAGCCGTCACCTCCGCCCTGGCCGGCGGCTACTGGGACATCTCCTGGCAGATGGCCATTTACCTCTGTGGCGTTCTGGCCGGAATCTCGAGTGCCTCATCGATTTTCTCGATGACTTTGAGGAGCGACGAAGCGAGGCACGAGGCCGGCGTCGAGATGTGGGGCTTTCGAGGACCGCTGGACGCGTTCAAACGAGCGTGTTTGATGCCTGCGTGCAATAAGAGCAATTCGCGGATCCTTCCGCAGCACCGCGGGGGCCCATCAACCTCACGGGCATAGGTGGGGACGCTACGACTTTCGCGCGGGCCGAGGAACTGCCTGGGACTCTCTCGGGTTTGCTGCGGGCGGCTCGCGCCCCAGTCCGAGTGCTTAAATCCTTGGCAACTCGACCGCATTTTTGATAAATCATACTATCCTTGTCACCCCGCGGCGGGGAGTCCGACCAACTTTTTGAGAAGGATGAGGCGACATGATTGAAGTCCAAGACTTGACCAAACGCTACGGGCCGACGGTTGCGGTCTCGGGCGTCAGCTTTGAAGCTCAAAAGGGCGAGGTGCTGGGGTTCCTCGGACCCAACGGGGCCGGGAAGACGACCACGATGCGCGTCATCACAGGATACCTCCCGCCCTCCAGCGGCAAGGTGCGCGTGGCGGGGTATGACGTCGTCGAGGAGCCGCTCGAAGCCAAGCGGCGCACCGGCTACCTTCCCGAACTTCCGCCCGTTTATCCGGACATGACCGTGGTCGAATACCTGGCGTTCGTGGCGCGCATCAAGGGCGTGCCGCGCCGGGAGATCAAGAAGCGGATTGCCGAGACCAGCGAAAGAGTGGCCATTACGGATGTGCAAGCCCGGCAGATCGGCCAGCTCTCGAAAGGCTACCGCCAGCGCGTCGGACTCGCGCAGGCGCTGATCCACAACCCGGAGGTCCTCGTCCTTGACGAGCCCACCGCCGGGCTCGACCCGAAACAGATCATCGAGACGCGCGAGCTGATCAAGAACCTGGCGGGGCAACACACCGTGGTCCTGAGCACGCACATCCTGCCGGAGGTCTCGAAGACGTGCCAGCGCGTGGTGGTGATCAACGCCGGAAAGATTGTGGCCGTGGGGACGCCGGATGAGCTGACGCACAGATTGCAGGGTTACGAGACGGTGTTGATTACGGCGGAAGGCCCGGCGGAGGAAATCCGGGAGAGGCTGCAAAGGGTGAGCGGCGTGAACATGGTTGAGCCTCGCGGCGCGAGCG
>QHZM01000409.1 GCA_003224665.1 Acidobacteriota bacterium | reverse complement strand
AAGCGAATACCGGACGACGCCATCCGGGCGGATGCGCGCTTCGCGGTGCCGCTTGACGAACTCCGTCAGCCGCGCGGGGTCCACTGGGGCCTGGTCGTGGAAGCGCATCCAGACCTCACCCGCCTTCCGCTCGATCGACTGGATCAGGAGCTTTTCGGCGGCGGACTTGAGCAGGGCATAATCGAGGAGGTTCGAAACGGAGGGGGGAATAGGCCCATAGCGGTCGGTCAGCTCGGCTTCGAGGTCGGCCCGCGCCTCCGGGGTCGAGAGGGAGGAAATGCGCTTGTACATCCGCAGTCTCTGGTTTTCGTCGCCGATGTAGTCGTCGGGAATCTTGATGTCGAGCCCGAGGTTCAGCGTCGTGTGGACTTCCGGCTGGCGGGGTGCGCCTCTGAGCTCGGCGACAGTTTCGTCGAGCATTTTCAGGTAGAGGTCGATCCCGATGGCGTTCACGTGGCCGTGCTGCTCCGCGCCGAGGAGGTTGCCGGCCCCGCGCAGCTCGAGGTCGAGAGCCGCCAATCGAAATCCCGCGCCGAGATCTGAAAACTCTTTAAGTGCTGCCAGACGCCGTTTGGCCGTCGGCGTCAACGCTTCCTCTGCGGGAATCAGGAAATAGGCATACGCCCGGCGGTTCGAGCGGCCGACCCGTCCCCGGAGCTGGTAAAGGTCGGCCAGGCCGAAGCGCTCCGCATGGTTGACGATGATGGTGTTGGCGCGGGGAATGTCGAGCCCGTTTTCGATAAGAGCCGTGGACGCGAGGACGTCGTATTCACCCTGCATGAACTTCAGCATGGCCTTCTCGAGCTCCCGCTCGCCCATCTGGCCGTGCGCAACGCCGAGCCGGGCCGTTGGGACCAGCCGCTGGATGAGCGAAGCAAGATTGAAAATGGATTCGACGCGATTGTGGACGAAGTACACCTGGCCGTGTCGCTCCATTTCCTGCAGGATGGCCGACTGGATCAGGGCTTGGTTGAATGGCGCGACCGTCGTCTGAATGGCGAGACGGCCCCGAGGGGGCGTCTCGATCACCGAAAGGTCGCGCAAGCCGCCGAGCGACATGTGAAGCGTGCGCGGTATGGGCGTGGCGGAAAGCGTCAGCACGTCCACGCCGGCCTTTATCTTTTTCAATTTCTCTTTCGACGCCACGCCGAAACGCTGTTCTTCGTCAATGACCAGAAGCCCCAGGTCCCGGAAGCGAACGTCTTGCGAGAGGAGGCGATGGGTGCCGATCAGGATGTCCACTTTTCCGGCCTCGGTTTCGGCGACGATTTTCTTTTGCTCCGCCGCCGAGCGGAACCGGCTCAGCATCTCCACCCGGACGGGGAAGGGTGCCATCCGCCGGCAAAACGTCGCGAAATGTTGAAACGCCAGGACCGTTGTGGGCGCAAGCAAGGCGACTTGCCGGGAGTCCTGGACCACTTTGAACGCGGCGCGCATGGCGAGTTCCGTTTTCCCGTAACCGACATCGCCGCAGAGGAGCCGGTCCATCGGCTCTGTGTTCTCGAGGTCTCTTCTGATTTCCTCGAGCGCGGTCAACTGGTCGGGGGTCTCCTCGAATTCGAACGCGTCTTCGAATTCTTTCTGCCAGGGAGAATCCGCGCTGGTGGCCGACCCGCCGTGCATTTTCCGCTCGGCGTAAAGGCCCAGAAGTTCCTGGGCCATGTCGCGCAGGGCGCGCTTGACGCGCGTTTTGGTGCGTTCCCAGGTGGCGCCGCCCAGGCGGTCGAGTTGCGGCTTGGCCCCGTCACCGCTCGAGCGATATTTCTCCACCAGGTCCAGCCGCTCGAGCGGCACGTAAAGTTTCGCGTCGTCCTGATAGGTCAGGAGCATGAAGTCCCGCTGCCTGCCGTCCACCTCGAGCTGGCGCAACCCCTGATAGAGGCTGATCCCGTGCTCGATATGCACGACGTAATCGCCCACCTTGAGGTCGCTCAGGCTCGAGATGAAGCTCGATATTCCGGCCTTCTCCCGCCTGCCCCGCGGGCCCCAATCGAATCGTCCGAATAACTCGCTCTCGGAAAGCAGCACGAAGCCCGGCTCGGGAAAGACGACGCCTTCTTCGATCTCTCCGGTTGCAATCGTCACCGCCGCCGTGGACTCCGGCTGGCCGGTGACGCCCTCGCCTGCCTCCTGGGCGATTCCGTCAGGGCGGGGAGGCGAGGGAGCGGGCGGCCGGGTTGTGCGGACCGCCGTGCCGGCATCGCTGCTCCCCTCGACGGCGGTTTCGAATGGCACGCCGTATTCCGCCAGGATTTCACGCAGGCGGTCGGCCTTGCCGCCCTTGGGCACAGTGAAGATGACGGTCTCCCGCTTCGCCACCCTTGCCCGCAGGTCTTCAATCAAGACCTTCAGTCCACCGTGGAACTTCGGCGGCAGCTGACTGAGCAAAACGAATTCTCGGGCCGTGGGCTGGCTTGTCGACGAGGAGTCCGGATCTCCTCGAGTAAACTTTTCGGGCGCAGCCGCGGGCGAACTTGGGTCATTTTCCGGCTGCCAGGTTCCAGCCTCCACAGGAAGCTCTTTCAAAAGAAGCTGCGTGTGCGCATCCACCGCCTTCAGGAATTCAGGCTCGGTCAGCAGGACCTCCTCGGGGCGCGGCGGTGGAGGCACGATATCCCGGACGTCGTCGTACGCCGCCGCCCAGCCCTCCAGGATGCGCTTCAGTTGCTGCTTGCGTTCCAGGAATTCGTCCCA
>QHZM01000408.1 GCA_003224665.1 Acidobacteriota bacterium | reverse complement strand
CCTTGCCTGCCATTCCATTCGCAAAGTCGATCTCAAGGGCAACGCCAATTACGTCGCAGCCCAGCCGCCCCGCTACATGTTTGAGCTCGAGTACGACCGCCACCGGGGCCGCCTCACGCGGTTCCTGCGCGATTTCCTGATTCGCGCCTATCCGCGCCAGCACGTTCGAGATCTTAGCAAGACGCTTTTCAAGACACCGGAGTATTGTGCCGCCTGCCACAAGCAGTTCATCGATCAGGAAGTCAACAACGTCGGCTGGGTCCAACTGCAGAATCAGTATGATAACTGGAAGCAGAGCCACTGGAACCACCCGGGCAATCCCCGCAAGACCATTGAGTGCAGGGAATGCCACATGCCCCTGGTTTCCTCCCGGGACCCGGCCAGCGGCGATTCATCCGACTACAACCGCTCGCCCAACGACAGGATGCACCGGAGCCATCGGTTTGTGGCCGCGAACAAACTCATGCCTGCCCTCTTGAAGCTACCGGGCTGGGAGAAGCAGATCGAATTGACCGAACAGTGGCTCCAAGGCCATTACGACATTGCTGAGATTGCCGACAAATGGGCGAAGGGCCCTGCGGTGGGTCTGCAACTCGTCGCCCCGAAGGCCGTCCGACCGGGCGAGAAAGTGGACGTCAAGCTGCTCCTCACATCCAACAAAGTCGGTCATGACTTCCCCACCGGCCCCCTGGACATCATCCAGGCGTGGGTCGAGTTCGTCGTAACAGACGACCAGGGGAAGGTCGTCTTTTCCAGCGGTACAGTGGACTCCAGGGGTTTCATCCAGCCGGGTGCGTTCTTGTTCAAAGCCGAGCCCATCGACCAGAACGGCAACCTGATCGACCGGCACAACCTTTGGGAGATGGTTGGAGTGCGGTACCGCCGCTCCTTGTTCCCCGGCTTTTCCGACACGGCTGAGTTCAGCTTCCTCTGCCCCCAGCTTGCGCTCGTACGTCCCAGGAAATACCCCCTCGAGGTTTCCTACCGGGTCGGTGCGCCACAAGGCGGAGCCAGAACGCTGCGGATCGACGCGCGCCTTTGCTACCGGAAGATGGACCAGTATTTGATCAACTTCCTGTTCGGAGAGCACAGCGGGTTGACGTCCCCCATTACGACGATGACCGCACAGTCAAGCGTCATTGAGCTTACCCAGGGGCGGCCCTAATCCGAGGAGGGCTTCGGCCCCTTGTCTCTCAGGCTAACCCGCCGGCGACAACTCGTCGTCAAGCACACCCTGATCAGCCTCTCGCTGCTTCTGCTCGCTTCGGCAGCCTGGTTCTATGTTCGCCCGCGGCCAAAGGCGTACACGCCCGGCGGGGAGGTGCAAGGCATCACCCGCGAACTCGAACGCGCCATTCCTGCGGGCTATCCCAACGTTCAGTTCACGAATGTGGCCGAGCAGGCAGGGATCACCTTCAAGCACTTTCAGGGCCAGAGGTCGTCTCAGCTACCTGAAGATATGGGCTCGGGAGCGGCTTGGGGTGACTATGACGGGGACGGCTATCCCGACCTCTTTGTGGCCGACATCGCGGCGCCGCTGACCGCCTCTCCTGAAGAGATGGCGGCCTATCCCGGCGGCAATCGGCTTTATCACAATAACCGCGACGGCACATTCACTGATGTCTCGAGCCAGGCCGGCGTCGGCCACAAGGGCATCTGCAATGGCGCGGCCTGGGCTGACTTTGACAACGACGGGAAGCTGGACCTGGTGGTGACTTGCTATCAGCACATCCTCCTCTACCGAAACCGCGGCGACGGGACGTTCGCGGACGTCACTCACAAGGCGGGCCTGGATAAGTTCCACGGATTTTGGACTGGCGCTTCCTGGGGCGACTATGACCGCGACGGCAACGTTGATCTCTATGTCTGCGGATACGTGAAGTACAAGTATGATCCCGCACTGGCCGCACAATCCTCTCGGCAGTTCACGGAAATGGTCCCTTCCATGTTGAACCCGTCGTCCTTCCCGCCCGAGCGTAACCTCCTGTTCCACAACAACGGCGACGGCACGTTTACCGAAGTTGCCAGGCAAGCTGGAGTAATTGACCCGACCGGCCGCAGCCTTTCGGCGGCATGGGCCGACTTCGACGGAGATGGCTGGCCGGACCTCTACGTCGCTAACGACATCTCCGAGAACAAGCTTTACCTCAACCTGCACAATGGGCGGTTTAAGGAGGTCGCGCACCAAGCCTGGGTGGATGAGTACCGCGGCTCGATGGGACTCGGGATCGGTGACTGGGATCGGGATGGCGACTTGGACATTTTCATCACCCACTGGATTGCCCAGCAATACGCGCTCTTCCAGAACCTTCGCTATAACCGGGCCGTCAGCTCCGCACCCGGGCGCCTCCGTTTCCAGGATGTGGCAGACATGGTCGGGGTTGGCCAGCTAACGTTGAGCTATATCGGCTGGGGGACTTCCTTTTTCGACTATGACAACGACGGGCAGCTTGACCTATTCGCCGCGAGCGGCAGCACCTTCCAGGACGAGAAAGACCCGAGACGTCTGGCCCCGATGAAGAATCTCCTTTTTTGGCAGAAGAGCCCTGACGACGGCTTCTACGAGGTCGGTCAGGTCAGCGGTCCGGTCTTCCGTGAACTGCACGTGAGCCGAGGA
>QHZM01000407.1 GCA_003224665.1 Acidobacteriota bacterium | reverse complement strand
GTCGCGCACCTGCTGCAGGAGAAGCGCGCCTGGACGCTCGCGACTTCCCCGGAAGCCGCTCGAGTGCGCCTTCAATCGCCAGTAGCCACGCCGGCAGGCCGGCTTGCCTGAACCTGCCCGCGCACGCTCGACCCGGTCTTCCCTCCCCCGGCATCTCCAGCCTACCGTTGACCCCCGTCAATCGCCCTCGATAAGATGCGGGCCAGCCCATATCGTCCGCGGGCCCGTTGCTGCCTTTAATTAGGCCATTTGCTATACTTGCCGGCAGAGGGCACATCCTTCAGGCAAGTGGGGGCGTCGTGGGCGTTGCGCAAACCGACAAGGAGCTAAGCGTCTATGAATCCATGGCCGCGCGGTTCGATGTTGCCACGAGGAAGCTCAGCCTCGACGAAGGCCTCTGCAAGTACCTCCGCACACCCAACCGCGAAATCATCGTCCACATTCCCGTCTTCATGGACAGCGGCCAGCTCGAAATCTTCGAGGGCTTCCGCGTCCAACACAGCATCGCGCGCGGCCCGTGCAAGGGCGGATTGCGCTACGGGCCGAACGTCTCGCTGGACGAAATCCGCGGACTTGCCGCTGAAATGACCTGGAAATGCGCCGTCGTGAATATTCCCTTTGGCGGGGCCAAAGGTGGCGTGTTGTGCGACCCTGAGAAGCTTTCGCCAGGCGAGCTCGAGCGGATCACTCGGCGCTACACGGCAGAAATCCTCGACTATATCGGACCGGAGCGCGACGTTCTCGCTCCTGACATGAATACCGACGAGCAGACGATGGCCTGGATCATGGACACGTACTCGATGCACGTGCGCCATACCGTGACCGCCAGCGTCACCGGCAAGCCGGTTGACCTCGGCGGCTCGCGCGGCCGCCGGGCGGCCACCGGTCGCGGCTGCATGATCGTCACCGACGAGTCGCTGAAACGTTTCGGCCGCCGTCGCGACCAGACCCGGGTGATCGTTCAAGGCTTCGGCAACGTCGGCTCCCAGGCGGCCCGGCTGATGCATGAGGCTGGATACAAGATTATCGCAGTCTCAGACGTCCACGGAGGGACTTACAACTCCCAGGGACTCGACGTCCCACGACTCCTTGAGCACGTCAAGGCAGGCGGAAACGCCAAGGACTTTCCGGACGGAGAACCGATCGATAACACCGAAATGCTCGAACAGGACTGTGAAGTGCTTCTGCCCGCGGCCACGGAAAGCGTCATCACCAGCAAAAACGCAGGCAAGATCAAGGCGAGGATTCTGGTCGAGGGCGCCAACAGCCCCACCACCGCGCCGGCTGATGACATATTGTTCGAGCGCGGCGTCTTCGTCGTCCCTGACATTTTGGCCAACGCGGGAGGCGTGACGGTCTCCTACTTCGAGTGGGTGCAGGACCGGCAAGGCTACTTCTGGCCGGAAGATGACGTGAACGAAAAACTGAAGCACATCATGGTCCTCGCTTTCAACGACGTCGTGCAATACGGCGAAAAGCACAACGTCAACAACCGCAT
>QHZM01000406.1:2906-3984 GCA_003224665.1 Acidobacteriota bacterium | reverse complement strand
CTTGCGTATCATGTACGTGACGACGGTGATGGTAGCCCTGATGGTCGTCTGGTGCGGCTATACCCTCTGGGCACGCGGGGCTCATCTCCCGCCCTGGCCAAGGCTCGCTAATCTTGTCTACGCAGAGGATGCGCTCGGCTGGCTGCGGCACACAAGCCTCCCCTACACGGTTGGTCTTATCGGCGTTCTGGTTGGCCTAGGTCACTCGGTTCTGGCCATGAGCGGCGAGGAGACGATGGCGCAGGTTTACCGCGAGATTGAGCACCCCAAATTGCGCAACCTGGAAAAAGCGGGTTTTGTCATATTTGCATACAGTCTGATATTCACGGCCGGTGTGGCGTTTTTCGTCGTGATGATCATTCCCGACGCGACGCGGCAGAGTTTCTTTGAGAACCCTATCGGCGGCCTTGCGATGTATCTCGCCGGACCTCTGCCCCTTCGGCTCGCCTTCCGAGGCTTTGTGGTGGTGGTCGGCTTCTTAATGCTGGCCGGAGCCGTCAACACTGCCATCGTGGGCTCCAACGGAGTCCTCAACCGGGTTTCGGAAGACGGAATTCTACCCGACTGGTTTCGCCATCCGCATCTCCGTTTCGGAACTTCCTATCGCATCCTCAACCTCGTCGTCGCCCTCCAGCTCCTTACGATCGTCCTGAGCCGAGGAGATATTTTTGTGTTGGGCGAGGCTTACGCTTTCGGCGTGATGTGGAGCTTCGCCATGAAGGGCCTGGCGGTGCTGGTGCTCCGCTACAAGCAACCCGGAGAACGGGAATTCCGGGTGCCCTTGAACCTGAAGTTCGGTAATCTGGAAATTCCCTTGGGCTTGGGCCTCATCACGCTCATGCTTTTCGCATTATGTGTGATCAACCTTTTCACGAAGCAAGTCGCCACCGTAGCAGGAATCGCTTTCACGATCATTTTCTTCGGCGTTTTCACCGCCTCCGAAAAAGTCACCAGGAAGCGCGGCGCGGCCCACGCCGAACTCGACCAGTTCAATTTGGAGCCCGGCCAAGATCTCACTCCGGTGACGCTCGGCGTTCGTCCGGGGAACGTTCTCGTCCTGGTGCGTGACTACAACACG
>QHZM01000406.1:0-2879 GCA_003224665.1 Acidobacteriota bacterium | reverse complement strand
CTCGGGCTGGCCGAGAAGAACGGTAAGACCATTCATTTGGCCATTGCCCCGGCCCCTGAGAAATGGGACGGCATTCAGCGCGCCGCTCAGGCGCTCCAGTCCTCCACGATCGTCCTCGGTCTCTCCTCCAAAATGTCTGCGGATGAAGAGGCCCGCCGCGCCGGCGACGCCTGGGAACAATTACCCGACGAGAAACCTCCGCTGACTCTAGAGATTTATTCGCCCACCGGCCAGGAACAGATCTTCTATCTCGGTCCGCACGCGCCACGCCTGACGCCCAAGGAAGTTGACCTTCTCCACAAGATCTGGCTCGAGTGCAGTGCCGAGCTCGGGTCCGAACTGCACCACCACGATGTGGTGCATTTTGCGCTCACCGAGCTCGAGCAGAAGATTTCCGAAGGCGGGCACGAAGAAGTGCTCGCCAGGCTCAGGCAGCACCTCGAGGAAATTAAGGCCCGCCGCGTGGCGCATCTCTGATCGCGAGCCGGGCCTTGAATTCCTTAATCCCTTTCCTCGCAAGCCCGGGAATCCCTTTACACTTCCCCAAGGCGCTCCTCCGGGCGGGCTGCTTCGCCTCGCCTCTGGTTTTGCTTCCGCCTCCGGGCTACGCCTTTCTCCGGCAGGCTGTTCCCGAGGTTCGAGCTTTAGCGCATCCCTTATCGTCGCTGCCCAGTTCCGAACTTTCGGAATTTCGGCTAAGATGCCTCGGCGCGTTAGCGGCTGCTTGTTGTCCTCCGTCTGCGAGGCCGGCTCGGTGTATGCCCGGAGGCTTGACCCCCATGCAATCGTCCCCCAGTGGGAAGCTCCTCTCTTTCAAACCCCGGCACCCGTTCTTCGTCGGGATTGATTCCGACGGCTGTGTTTTCGACTCGATGGAGATCAAGCACAAGGAGTGTTTCATCCCGAACATCATCAAGAATTGGAAACTTCAGGCAATCTCGAAGTACGCGCGTGCCGCGGCCGAGTTCGTCAACCTCTATTCCAAATGGAGAGGGGTCAATCGCTTCCCTGCTCTGACCAAGACGTTCGAGCTGCTTCGAGACTGGCCGGAAGCCATGCGGCGCGGGGTCGAGATTCCCAAAGTCCCGACCCTCCAGGCCTGGATTGACTCCGGTGTCCCGCTCGGCAACCCCGCACTGAAAGAAGCAGCCATGAAGACCGGCGACCCGGTCCTGAGACTGACTCTCGAGTGGAGCGAGGCCGTCAACCGCTCGATTGCCGATATGGTGGAAGGCATTCCCCCGTTCCCCTATTTCCGTGAGAGCATGGATAAGCTCTCGCGCCGTGCGGACATCATCTGCGTTTCGGCGACCCCGGGTGAGGCCCTGGAACGCGAGTGGAAGGAACACGACATCGCCGAGTACGCGGCGGTCATTGCGGGGCAGGAACTCGGCAGCAAAAGAGACCACCTGAAGCTGACTGCCGGAGGGAAGTACGGAAAAGATTCCGTCCTGATGATCGGCGACGCGCCCGGAGACCTGGCTGCCGCCCGAGCGAACGGCGCCTTGTTTTTCCCCATCAACCCCGGACACGAAGAGGAGTCCTGGGAGCGTTTCTTCCGCGAAGGGATGGAAAAGTTTTTAAGCCAGCGTTTCGGAGGAGACTACGAAGCGAGTCTGATTGCGGAGTTCGAAAAGCTTCTCCCGGAAAGACCGCCCTGGAGATAATCTGGCGTCGAAATCATGCGGCGCGCCCCGCGCGTTGGGAGCGCCGCAGCGCCGATTGGATCATCAAGAATTCCCCGACGTTCTCGGTGGTCAGCATCCCCACCAGCCGCCCCCCGTGCTGTACGGGAAGTGACCGACAGTTGCAGTCATGAAACAACGTCAGGGCGTGCTCCAACATGTCGTGGGAGTCCGCCGCCTGAACGTCGCGCTGCATCGCCTCGCCGACGCGCATCCTGGTGCCCTGCTGGGCCAAGGCGCGCATCAGGTGATCGCGCGTCAAAACGCCCAGGATGCGGTTGCCCAACACCACGGGGAAGTCCTGCTGCCAGCCCGCCAGGATGTGCTCGACGGCCTTATCGAGAGTGTCGTCCGGGTGAAGGGTGCGGAAGTCCCGCAACATGACGCGCTGAACTGGAATCCCTCCGAGCGAGGTGTGCATTTGCGCCAGGGCGGCTTCCTGCTCGGCGCCCATCCAAACGAACAGTGCGATGAAAACCAGGAAAGGGTCTTTGAAGAGGCCCACGAGCCCGAAGACGTAAGCAAGAGCCTGGCCGATCCGCGTGGCATAGTGCGTCGCCTGCGTATAGTCCATGCGGGTGGCGAGCAGCGCCCGCAGCACGCGGCCTCCGTCCATGGGAAAGGCCGGTATCAGGTTGAAGCCCACCAGCCACAGGTTGACCACCATCAGCTTGTTCAGGAAGAACCCGCCGATCAAATTGAACTGCTCGAAATGCGGACGGGCGCCGGTCGCGACCATGACCAGGTAGAGTGCCGCCGAGATGACCAGGTTCACCGCCGGGCCTGCCAGGGCCACCCAGAATTCCTGTCGCGGGTCATCGGGCATGCGCTCCAGGCGGGCAAGCCCTCCGATCGGGAGCAGCGTGATGTCCCGCGTGCGGATGCCGTATTTTCGCGCCGTCAAGGCGTGCCCAAGCTCGTGGAGGACGATACATCCGAAAATCAGGAACACAAAAAACAGCCCTCCCAGCGTCGTCGCCAGACTGCGCCCCTGATTCCAGTCCGCGTACAGGATGAACAGAACGAGCAGCCAGAAGGTGGCGTGAATGTAAATGCCAATCCCCGCTAATGTTCCGATTTTCCATGACCAGCGCATATTGCTCCTCCTGCCCCCTTAAACCAGACCTGGCACGCGCGCGAGTCGGGCTCCGTTTACGTTCGAAACATGGATGGTATCAGGCGCTGCCAGAAACA
>QHZM01000405.1 GCA_003224665.1 Acidobacteriota bacterium | reverse complement strand
AACCAGCAGGCCGTGTTTGCCTACTTGGATCTGGTGAGGAGGGACTTCTTCGAGCGGGGACAGCACGGAAATCTCAACGCGCAAGGCTGGAAGCTCGTCCGGCGTCACGGGCTCGAACCGAGGGTCGCGCAGGGCCGCCGCCTGAGCGCACTCCTGAACAGTCCTGCAAAGCGGCTTGGCGGGTTCGACGTAGCCGATGCAGCCGCGCAGGTGCGGACCTTTATGAAGCGTAACGAATGCCCCGCAGTTCTCCGCCAGGAATCCTTCGGGGTCCTCGAAGTCCGGCAGGCGATGGTGCCTCACGCCCTCTTCGAGAGCCTGCCGCGCAAGCCGCAGCAGCGTCCTCTCATCCGCCTCACTGAGCGGCAACACTTTTCTCCTCCCGCTCTTTTCCTTCGACGGGCAGGACCACTGGGCGAACCGTCGCGGGTCGCTTGAGGCGCGAATCGATGTTCTTCCAGAACTTCAAAAAGTATTGCGCGGCGGACCAGAGCGCGAACAACACCACCAGCCACAGGAACCCCTCTCCCAGTAGATGAAACCTGGGGTAGCGTCGCTCGAGTACGATCACCGTAATCGCCACCACCTGGAAGAGCATCTTCGTTTTGCCGATTTCGGAGGGCTCGAGCACGAACCCCTGCGTTAAGGCAACCGCCCGCAGGCCGGAGACCGCGAATTCCCTGCCCACAATGATGACCACCATCCAGGCCGGAACCAGGCGGAGTTCCACAAGGGAAATGAAGGCCGCGGAGGTGAGAAGCTTATCCGCAATCGGGTCGAGCAAAATGCCAAGCCTCGTCACCTGAGCGCGCCGGCGAGCAAAATATCCATCGAGCAGGTCCGTGGCCGCCGCGAATAAGAACACAGACACCGCCCACACGTCCATGTTCTTGCCCTTGGTCAGGAGAAGCGCCACCAGCAAGGGGACGAAAAAAATCCGGAGCAAAGTGAGGAAAATGGAGAGATTCATGCCCCTTCGAATTCTATCCTCTGCGGGACGGCTCGGGAGCATTGGGAAGCCCGGTACGCCGGCAAAGCGCGTGAGAATTGAACGGCAGCTCGCACTCACTATAACCAAGGCCTGAAGGACTGTCAACGCGCCTCCCTCACCTGCCGCAGAAATGCGCACTGTCGCCGCTGCGCTCGTGATTTCTCTCGAGCCGGGCGGTTGCTTTCCCTATCAATCCCAATGGAAAAAAACCTTGCGTCCAGCGCCCTCCCAGCTCGACTACACAAAGAGCCTACTCTCGATCCAGCATGAATTTATGCGGGGAATTTAATGGCCGGGGGCTATCCATGGCTACGACGGGGAGTGCCCCAGAATTGTGCAAAACTTCGCGGGATTTTAGCCTTCCGGAAGTTGCGCGTGGCCGTAGCCTAGAAGCGCAAAAGCTGAAGCTGGGTTTCGCTAACTTGCTGTAGAATCAATCCTTTACGCGCATCATCCCCACCGAACCCGCGAATTTACAGGGCTTGGGCCTTGTGGCCTTGCGCGGCGCGGTAGAAATTTTTCCACAGCCTTTTCCACAGCCCATTTCGCCATGAAAACACTAGGGATTAGAGATCAAAATGGACCTTCTGGGGGCGAGTCAGGAGACGAGCCTGGATCGACTTCGGAATGCGCGCGCGGATTCGCAGGCGATCGTCGTGAACTTGGGTGGAGAGCACGGTCCCGAAGCGGTGGAGCAGCGCGAGTTGTTTTCCATCGCTTGCCTGGATCTCGAAGTCCGCCTCGACGACGGGATCTTCTTTCAGGTTCTCGTCAATTTGGCGGACCAGCGCGTCGAGACCTTCCCCGGTGCGGGCGGAAACAGCGACTTGCGCGGCCCCCATTTCAAGCCGGCTCCTCTCGGCCGGCCCAAGCAGGTCGATCTTGTTCCAAATGTGGAGCCGCGGCGACGAGGAGACCCCCAATTCTACGAGAAGGCTTTCGACGGCCGCGTCCTGCTCATCTCGATCGGGCTGGGAGGCATCGGTGACGTGAAGAAGCAGGCTTGCGCCCTCGAGCTCTTCGAGCGTCGCGCGGAACGCGGCCACGAGGTGTGCGGGCAGCTTGCGAAGAAACCCGACCGTGTCGGAGAGCAGGACGGGACGACGCGACTCAAGCGTGAAAGCCCGGACGGTAGGATCGAGGGTCGAAAAGAGCCGCCCGGAAGTGTGGACCGAGGACCGGGTCAGCGCGTTGAAGAGCGTGGACTTGCCGGCGTTGGTGTAACCGACCAGGGCAACGGTGAGGAACTGGCGGTCGCGGCGATGGGCGCGGTGGAGCGCCCGCTGCGCCCGCACGCCCTCGATGGCCTGCCTCAAAGTCCGGATGCGCGCCCGCACGCGGCGGCGGTCGTACTCGAGTTTTTGCTCGCCCGGGCCGCGCGTTCCAATTCCGCCGCCGAGCCTCGAGAGGAGCGTTCCGCGCCCGCCCAGGCGTGGCAGCAGGTAGGTGAGTTGCGCCAGTTCAACCTGGAGCTGCCCCTCGCGGCTGCGCGCGCGCCGGGCAAAAATGTCGAGGATCAGCTGAGTGCGGTCGAGGACCTTCATGTCGAGTGATTCTTCGATATTGCGCAGTTGAGTGGGAGTGAGGTCGTTGTCGAAAATGACCAGGCCGGCCCCGGCTGAGCGCGTGCCGGCACGAATCGCTTGCAACTTGCCCCGGCCGACCAGCGTGGCAGGATCGCGCTCCGGCGAGCGCTGCTCCACCCAGCCCACGACTTCAGCCCCCGCACTGGCGGCCAGGTCGCGCAGTTCCTGGAGGCCCTCCGCGCCGTCTGAAGCCGGCGCATACCGCGAGCCCCGGCTGGGTGACCAGCCCACGAGGTAAGCTTTTTCTAAGACCTGCGGGCGACGAATATCTTATCCCCCCGGCGTTGGAGCGATCGGTGGAAGTGAG
>QHZM01000193.1 GCA_003224665.1 Acidobacteriota bacterium | reverse complement strand
CCTGTGAACCCGTCTCTTTTGTCATGGCAACCTCCTTGTCCTGTTTGACCTGGAATGCCGGAATTCTATAGCTGCGCGGCCCGAGTTTCAATGAGACCAGCCGTCGCGTGAGGCCTCCGTTGAGCGTGGTAGCTATAGCCAGCGAAGGGCTAAGCCACAATAGGCCTTGGTCGTCGCGGCCGGGATCCGCCGCGCGGGTTGAGATCGCCCACGACGAGCCAATAGCTAAGCAGGCCGGCCACCAGAATCAAAGGCGCGAGCACGAACGCGGGGGAATAGGACCCGGTCCGGCTGATCAGGAATCCTGTCACGAGCGGCGCGAGAACGCCGGCGATGTTTCCGACAAAGTTTTCCATGCCCGTCCACACCCCGACTTCATCCGGCGGAGCGCATCTTTGCAGGATGGCCAGGATGTTGCCGGTCGAAAGTCCGACAAGCGAGGCTGCGCAGAGCAGCCCAATGGCATAAGCCGGGCTCGCGACTCGCGTCGCGGGAATTAGAAATAGCCCTGAGAGGAACGCCACAGTTACCATCCCCTTCCGCGCTCGGGTCTCATCCCAGCCGAGACGAATCAGGCGGTCGGCGATCCAGCCTCCCAGGGCCTGGCTGGCGCCGAAAACGAGAAAAGGGAGGGAAGCGTATAACCCCGCCTTCAGGAGAGTGAGGTGCCGGACGGTTATGAGGTAGTCCGGCAGCCATGTGACCAGCAGGTACCAGTAATAACCAAAACTGAAAAAGCCCATACAAATGCCGAGCAGGTTCCGGTCGAAGGTCACCGCGGAGGGCGGCCGCCCCGGGCGCGAGCCAGGGCGCGCCTCGAGACCTTTGCGTGCGTGGTTTGAAGGTCCGTTGAGACGCGACGGGAAGACGGTTAACCACGGAACGAGCCACAGCAGTGCGGAAAAGCCCACGATATAAAACATGCGCCGCCAACCGTAGCTGACCGTGAGCCAGGCAATCATCGGGACGCCGAACGCCATCCCCACGCGCGTCCCGGAGTCGAAGACTCCTCCGGCCAGCCCGCGCTCTTCGGCGCCAAACAGGACGCTGACGATCTTCGAGCCGCCGGGAAAATAGATGCACTCTCCGAGGCCCAGAACCAGGCGAAGCACTATCAAAACGCCCAGGCTCCCCGCAAGGCCCGTCAAGCCGCAGGCCAGCGACCAGAGCGAGAAGAGGCCGGCGTAAATCCAGCGGAGATTCCAACGGTCGGCGAGCCAGCCGGCGGGCACTTGCATCAGGGTGTACGACCAGAAAAAGGCTGAGAGGAGCAGGCCCTTCTTCGCAGGCCCGAGGGTGAGCTCGCTTGAAATCAACGGTAGCGCGACGGACAGTGTGGCGCGATCGAGGTAGTTGATGAGCGAGGCAAAGAAAAGCAGAGCAACAATGGCCCAGCGGCGGACATTCGAAACGCTTGGCACGGCGCTGGCCGGCGAGTCACGGCCGGCGGTGCTCCTCGGGATACGGGACTAACTCACTCCCCGGCGCGCGGCGGCTTGAGTTCTCCGACGATAAAGCAATAAGAGAGTGAACCCATGACGAGGATGATGGCCGCCACTGCGAAACCCGGGAAGTAGGACCCAAAACGGCCGAGGGCGAATCCCATCATCAACTGGGCGAGGAAGCCTGCAAAATTTCCAGCGAAGTTTTCGACGCCGGTCCACACACTTACCTCGCTCGGCGGCGCGCAGCTCTGGAGGATGACGTGAAGATTGCCGGTGGAAAGCCCGACGAGCGCGGCTCCGAAAACCAGGATGATGGCCGCGCTGGCGCTCTCAACCCGCGCCGCGGGAATAAGGAAAAGGCCGGTTAAAAATGCGAAGGTAAGAATACCTTTTCTGGTTCGCGTCTCGTCCCACCCCCGTCGTATCAACCGGTCCGCAAGCCAGCCGCCCAGGGGTTCGCTGATCGCAAATATGAAGTAAGCGAGCGAGGCAAGAAAACCGGCTTTAGGGAGCGCCAGGTGATGGGCGTTGACCAGGAAGTCCGTCAGCCAGAACAACACCACGTACCAGTAGTAATCGAAACAGAAAAAGCCGAGGCAAATCCCGAGCAGGTTCTTGTTGAGCACAATGGCCCCGAGACGGCGCAAGGTGACGGTGCCGCCCGCGGCCGGGCCCCGTTGTGAACCACGATTCGGCATCTTCGAAGGGAAAGTCAACAACCAAGGGACAAGCCACACGAGCGCGCTGAATCCCACGAACAAGAACATTTTCCGCCATCCGTAGTGAACGATCAGCCAAGGGATCAGGATTCCGTCAAGCACGAGCCCGGTCCGCGTTCCGGAGTCGAAGAGCCCCGACGGGAGACCGCGTTCTTTTGGAGGGAAAAGCAGGCTGACGATTTTGATGCCGCCCGGGAGGTAGATGGACTCTCCGAACCCGAGAAGGACTCGCAGCGCGATCAGGGTCCCCAGGCTGCCCGCAAAGCCCGCGAGCCCGCACGCAAGGGACCAGACCGCAAACATCACCGCATAGAGCCAACGAAGGTTGAAGCGGTCGGCGCACCAGCCGATCGGCACCTGCATCAGGGCGTACGACCAGAAGAACGCCGAGGTGAGCACCCCCTTGGCCGTGGGCCCCAGGCCGAGGTCGCTTGAAAGCACCGGCAGCGCCATCGAAAGCGTGGCCCGGTCCATGTAGTTGATCATCGAGGCCGAAAACAGCAGGCCAACGATGGACCACCGGCGGGCGCTCGAGAATTCAAGCGCGGCAGGCTCGAGCTTATCGGAGTCGCGAAAAGTGGAGGTTGCGTCTTTCACTGAGCTCGTTTCTGACGACCAGGGCTCGCGCAGGATACCGCAATTTCTGTCGGGGGCAAAGGGAAGACAATCAGCCGCTGCATGCCCCGCGCCGGCCCCAGGAACTGGAACGATTCTTTCCCGTCGGTCTTGTTTCCGGTAAACTCCGCCGGCTGGGAGTTTTCTGCATTTCAGGGGCAACGCCAGCGAGGAGGGACGCGTGACGAGAAAAATGGCACTGGGTTTTTTGCTCGTAGTGGTATTGGCGACGTCCGTGCCGGCCGAGGAGCCGCGGCTCGAAGACCTCCGCGATAAGACGGTCGTGGTCTTCACCCCGCATCCGGACGACGAGCTCTGGGGGGCGGGCGGCACCATCGCCCTGCTGAATCGAAACCACAACCGGGTGTACGTTGTCCTCTACACAAACGATGACAAGGGCTCGTACGATCTCGAAATGACTTCGCAGCGCCTGGCGCGCATCCGCAAAGCTGAAGAGGAAGCCGCGGAGGCGGTGCTCGGGACTCCCAAAGAAAATCTTATTTGGATGGGCTATGACGACGGCGCGCTGGAATACGCGCCTCAGCCGAAGCTCGTGGAGGAGGCGACGGCCATTATTCGCCGCCTCCGGCCTGACGTCCTGCTCAGCATTGATCCGGGCGAATGGTACGAGCGCTGGCACAAGACCGATCACCGCATGGCGGCCTTCAATACCATCGACGCCGTCCGCGCCGCGGAGTTCTGGCTCTACTTTCCGAATCAACTTCTCCAGCGCGACCTCGGACCGTATCAGGTCCCGGTGATGTACTTTTTCTACTCGACGCCGCAGGAAGCCAATTATTGGGTCAACATCGACGCCGTCATGGATCTGAAGGTCCTGGCGGGCACGAAGCACGTCAGCCAGGTCGAGCCGGCCATCAACAAATACCGTCCGGATTGGGACCCGGCGGCGCTCGCGCGCTTCAAAGAGCTACTCAAGCGAGAACAACCAAAGAAAGACGGCCACTACGTGGAGCCGTTTCGCCGGGCCACGGAATTCAATCAAAGGTGAAAACCAAAGCTCATTTCGAATTCAAAGACAAGCCGTGCTAGGCTTCCGAGAGGATTGTAGCGCTTTCCGGAAGGAGTGTTGGGAGGCATTCCATGAGACTCAACAGATCACTGCCTCTTTTATTCCTGGTTGGAGTCCTGTTTCTGACATGCCTGTCAGCCAAGGCGGAGGACGTTTCCTCCACCGGAAACGTGGCGGAAGCATACCACGCCCTCCACAAATTTCAACTTTCGGGTCAAACCGCAGTTGCTGAAAATTTAGTCCTGAAGCGTGACCGCGTCGAGATGACCTTCAGTGGGACTTTCTATTTCGAGGAACCAGCTATCGGCAAGACTCGAGGGGCTGTCTTCCTGGGCCAGGGCACGTTCCACGCTCCTGCGCCGCCAAGCGAGTTCGAATTGGATAACCTGCGCCGGATGCTGAAGGCCGATAAAGTCAATTCCGATTTCCACAGTGCCGTCCTCCGATTTACCGACGACACAGCGGACCTCGTTCCGCCAAATTCACTCCGGCAGGGAGAAGTTCCACGAGAGGCTCGGAAACTCGCCGAGGAATTCGAGCCGCGGTTTTTGAAAGAGACCGGGGCGAACTTGGCCGCCCGCGTTGCCGTCTCTGTACTGAACCGCGAGTCTCCGGGCTTTTTTCTTGGCGAGTTTGAAGGAGGGAAGCGGGGGCGGTTCACGTTTCTGTTTGACTCCCAGTCGCGTATTCCCGTGGCCCATTTCGGTATCAATGCCGGAGAAAAAGGAATCATTTTCGCCCATCGAAACGTGGGGGGCGGGACGGACGTGTGGATGGCGTTTTACAGCCTCGAAGATTATCAACGCGGTCGTGTGAATTACTCCGACGCGTACGATCTTGTTTCGATCCCTCATTACGCGATTGAGATCGACGTGACGAACCCGAAAAAGGTTATGCGAACGGAAGTCCATATGGATTTGGAGTCCCTGGTAAACGGTCTCAATGCCTTCCCACTTGTCGTTGGCGAGTCGCTGCCAGAGTACGACTCGATTCGCCTAAAAAAGGAATTGCGGCTCAAGGCTGCCCGCTTCGCCGATGGCTCGACCTTAGAGGCCATCCAGGAAGAGTGGGAGGGTGGCCTCACTGTTTTTTTGCCAGCCCCTCGTGCCGCGGGAGAAAAGTTCTCCATGATCCTCGAATTGGCCGGGGACTTCATGTATGACTCCCCCTTTTTGTCTGAGTGCACTTACCCCCGCGAGACGAGCGAGTGGTACCCACGGCATGGTTATCTCCGGCGTTCAACCTTCGATCTGACATTTCGACATCGGAAACGAGACAAGGCTGTCAGTGCAGGCCTTCGTGTCCGCTACGAACCCTCCCCCGACAATGACAAAGAAATGATCAGCGAATGGAAGGTTGACACGCCTGTCGCGCTGACTACGTTCGGCGTTGGACCCTTTGAACCGCACACGGAAATGGTCGACCTGAAAGGTAACAAAATTCCCATCACGTTCTATTCGCTGCCCGGTTATCTCCTGGCTATCAAGGAAGACTTTGTCGTTGCGGAGTTGATGAACTCTCTCCGATATTTCAGCGCCCTGTTCGGCGATTATCCTTACGGGAGCTTCGGTGCGATGTATCATCCCCGCGCTTTCGGGCAGGGATTCGCGACGATGCTCCTGTTGCCGAGGTCCGACAACGCGACGAAGTATACCTTTTCCTTTATTTCTCATGAGACGGCGCACCAGTGGTGGGGCGACGTCGTGGGCTGGCGCTCGTACCGTGACCAGTGGTTGAGCGAAGGTTTCGCCGAGTACTCGGGCGTGCTGTACACGGCTCGGCGCGAGCGTCCGAAAGATGCTGAGGAACTCGTTCACTCGATGCGCGAGTCATTGCGGCAGCCCCCCGAGACTCAACTGGGTATCGCCTCTGGCCGGGTCGTGGATGTGGGACCGCTGATCCTCGGCCGGCGGCTCGCCACTCGCGAAACCGAGAACGCCTATCAGACACTCATTTACAACAAGGGAGCTCTGGTCCTTCGCATGCTTCACTTCCTGTTCGCTGACCCCCAGACGGGCGATCCCCAGCCCTTCTATGACATGATGAGCGACTTTGTCGCTCGACACCGGAACGGTTGGGCTACAACGGAGTCGTTCATTGAAGTGGCCAATAACCATTTTACGAGTACTCCCGTCGCCCAAAGGTATAAAATGAAAGACCTCAACTGGTTCTTCCGCCAGTGGGTTTACGAAACTTACCTTCCCTCGTACCGCCTTGAATACGATTTGGAAAATGCTGCGGATGGTTCCGTCCTATTGAAGGGGATCGTCTACCAAGAAAACGCAGGGGAAAAGTGGTTTATGCCCCTCCCGCTCGTTCTGCGGTATGAGAAGGACCAGCAGGCACGCGGGTTGGTTTATGCTTACGGCCCGAGCACGCCGATTCAGATTAAGATTCCGGGTCGTCCCAAAGAAGTCGATCTTGATCCGCAGCATTGGGTCCTTTCGGAAAAAACCTCCGTCAAGAGATTGAAGTGAAGGCGCGCTGGCGACGGAGATTTCGCTGCTAGGCTTCGGGGCCTTCGACAGGCGTGATTTTCGGAATCACCCAGTGGACTACGCCGAGTGCCAGAGGATGCATCACGCCGGCGATGATGAACAGGGGAACGTACGTATGAAAGAACTGGAGGATGTAGCCCGCCACGGGCGCGATGATCATTCCTCCGACGGCGCCCGCGGCTCCCCCAAGGCCGACGACCGACCCGACGTCTTTTTTCGGAAACATGTCCGAGGCGAGCGTGAACACATTGGCGGACCAGCCCTGGTGAGCCGACGTAGCAATCGAAATCAGGGCCAGTGCGGTCCAGGGATTGTTCGAAAGCACGGCGACGATTCCAGCCGGCATGCAGAATGCGCAAATCGCCATCGCAGTTTTTCTTGCGCGGTTGAGCGACCATCCGCGTTTGATGAGGTGGCCGGAAAGCCATCCCCCCGCGACGCTGCCGAATATGGCGGCGAGAAAAGGGATCGAGCCAAACAGCTCCATTGTGGCCATCGAGAAGCCGCGCGCCTGAGTGAGATACTTGGGCAGCCAGAAAATGTAGAACCACCAGATGGGATCGGTCATGAACTTCGCCAGCGTGAACCCCCAGGCCTTCCGGGAGCCGAACATTTTCCGCCATGAGATTTTAGGCTCATCCATCTCGTCCGCTTCGCGCTTTTCGATGTGTTGCCGCTCCCGCTCGGTGATCCAGGGATGCTGCTGCGGCAGGCGGTAAACCAGCAGCCACAGGACCACGCAAACGAATCCCAGGCCGCCCGTGCCGATGAAGGCCGCTTTCCAGCCCCACGCGCGCAGCAGCCATCCGACAACCGGGTAGGCGACGACCGCTCCGATATTTGTCCCGGAGTTGAAAATGCCGGTCGCCAGGGCTCTCTCTGTTTTAGGGAACCATTCCGCTACGCCTTTGATCGAGGCGGGGAAGTTCCCCGCTTCTCCCGCGCCGAGCAGGAAGCGGGCGAAAATGAAAGAACGTAGTCCACTGGCCAGCGCGTGGGCCATGGTGGCGAGAGACCACCACGCCATCGAGAGCGCATAACCCAAACGAGTCCCGAGCCGGTCGATGATGCCTCCGGAAGCCATCATCATCATCGCGTACGCCAATTGGAAGGAAAACACAATCCATCCGTAGTCGCTTTCCGACCAGTGAAAAAGCGGTTGCAGATAAGGAGCCAGGATGGCGATGGTTCCGCGGTCAATGTAATTGATGGTCGAGCCGAGAAACAACAACGCGCAAACGAGCCAGCGCAAATGCGGGATGGTGAATCGGGCCGGGGAAGCGAGAGGGGCGGAGGATGATTTCATGAATTTGGTCCGCGGCCTGCCAAGAGCGGTAACACGTCGCCGCCTTGAAGAAGCACGGCGGCCTTTCGAGGCGACCCGATCGGGGTATCGAGCGCATCTTCTGCAAGATGCGCGAGCGGCTTCGGGGGTTCTAAGAAAAGAGGCGTCAGAACCGCCAAAAGATTTTCGCCGGGCACTTCGGGCGGCGGCTGGTCAGAATAGGAAAATGGAATCTTCATCAAGGTGACGAGCGACGAGCGGCGCAAGGAAGTCCCGAATCGGATGTGTGCGGGTTCCCGAAGAACCGGTCACAGGCCCTTGACCCAGGCGTGGCGCGGGTCGTCGGCCCAGGCGCCGTAGCGGCGCTCCTCGCCGGCCAGGACCCAGGTGTAGTGAAGCTCGTAGCCGGGCGCCGCGACCACGGGATGGTAGCCTTTGGGAAGCAGGACCGTGTCGCCATCTTCGACGACAAAGACAGTTGAGAAGCCTTCCGAGTCGTCGGGCGCGGTGTAGGTCCAGATAAAACCGTACCCCTGCGACGGCTTGACGCGGAAAAAATAGATTTCCTCGAGCACAGCTTCCTGAGGCGGGTTTCTGCGATCGTGCTTGTGGGGCGGATAACTTGACCAGTTGCCCGGCGGGCTTAGAGTCTCGCCGGCGAGCAACCGCTCAGCGGGCACGTTTTCAGTGAGCGCGGAATAGACCGTGCGTCGCCAGTTTTCGCGGCCGACCTGGCGCGCGACCACGGCGGGCCCCTCGAGAAGCTTCGGCGCGGCCGCGGCCTTTGACGGAGCTGAAAAGATTCCGACGTCGAGAAGCGATGCCGCTGCCACCTCGAATTGCGACTGGGGAGGAAGATAGACCATTACGGGAGGCCCGGAAAAGACGTCAGCCCGGCCGCCGGCCCGCTGGAAAATTTCGTTCTTGCCGCCCGCGGTTTCGACCGACATCGAAGCCTCGCCGGAGAAAATATCCAGGACGTATTCGCGAGCCCCGGTCGAGCCGGAATGACGCTCGCCGCGCCCCAGCCGAAGCCGCGCGAAGTCCAGGAACCGCATCTGGCCCGGCCGGACGATCTGCTGGAGCTTTCCGTTGGGTCCTGCTTTAATCAATCGGTCCATGGAAACCTCTTGCAACTTTTCACGGATCGAGTGGAGCGGTGGGCGGGCTTGTTTCCGTTTACCTGCCCGCGGCGTAATTCTGATACGCTTCAGCAACTTTCGCTTCGGTCGCGTCTCCCTGGTGGATCAACACGCGGTACCGAAACGTCAGCGAACCGCTTACAGGAATAGTGATGCTGCCGTCACGGGTCTTGTCGTTGTAAAAATCGTGTTCGCCGAATGGGTTGACCGCGAACAGTCCGTAGCCCCGCGCGTGCCAGTAGGTGGGGTGTTTGGGATTCCGGGGATGATCGAAGATGGCCACTCCCAGCTTTGCGCCTTTGACGGCGCCTGAGTAGTCCACCCAGTTGGCGCGCTTGCCCCAAATCTCCTTCTCGCCGACGGCGCCGCTCGAGTTCAGCATGTGTCCGCCCGGCTCTTCGAGTTCCTTGACCATGCGGATTGCAAACGTGCCTTCCTTCGTGTCGCCCATTTTGACCGGTACTCCACGGTCGGAGCGAATGATGAACTCACAGTCAATGGTTCTTCGGGAGTCGTCGCCCCGGAAAATGTAAACTTGGGACTCGCTGCCGAGCGCTTTCCCGTCAGGGCCGACAAGATCGAACGTGGCGCGCAGCGTGCCCGAGTCGGGGCCGCCCTTCACTTCGTCAAGCTTGCGAAAGACGGTGCGGCCATTGGGCAGGTTCTCGGACGTGTATTGCTTCCCCTTAACCGTGACCGGCCCCGTCTGCTCGAATTGCGCTTCACTCCAAAAGTCAACTCCATTCACGTCGCCGTGAGCGAAGAACATGGCGCGATGGTGAGGGTGGTCCGTACTTTCGCCCGGGATGTCCTTCCGCATGGGGAAGCCGCGCGTCACGATGGTCCCCTGCGCGGTGCGCAATGGGTGCAGATACGGCTTGGGCGATTCAGCGCCGAAATAA
>QHZM01000381.1 GCA_003224665.1 Acidobacteriota bacterium | reverse complement strand
TGAGCATGATGGGGTAGTGGCTCCCGGGCAACACTCACCTTCGGGAAGGAAGCGCTTTGGCGGCCGGCTCGAATTTAACTGTTCTCCCGCCTGCCTTAACCATGGACTGGGTGGGACGATCGACGGCAGGCGGCAACGTCGGCAATGCAAGCAATGCCCTTTGCAGTATGCCACTTGAGTCCTTCATTCTCAACTCGAACTGCGGGTGTGGATTGCTTTTATCGCGGTCATTTGAATTCTTCTGGAATCTAAAGCGCGGCGCTGCGACGGAGCGGGGAGGCGCGTCACGGCGCGGTGACCTTGAAGCCGTGGAAGCAGGCTGGGCCAGCCCGCGGGAGGGAGTTGAGCAGGGCTCAGCGCTCAACCGGCTGGTTAACTTTTTCCCAACCAGCGAGGCCGTCCTGGTAAACTTTCACCTGATCCCGCGAAAATCCATGAGCCAGCAGGACGCGTCCCGCAGCGCGGCTGAAGGCGCACACATCGCCGGCTGATGCCCCGCTTTCGTAGAGCACGATGTTCCTGTCTCGCGGCAACTCGCTCCAACGTGCATCGATCTTGTCGGCCGGGACGTTGATGGCGCCGGGGATTCGCCCGCTTGCATATTCCTTGGGTACCCTTACGTCCACAAACAGCGCCTTCGGCGGGCCCTCGAAAAGTTGCCGCGCCTCAGGCGTCCTGATCAATATCGGCTGCTGCTTCCGAGCTTCCTCTTCACTGCAAGCCAGACCCGAACCCTGGAATTGCGTGAAGATGCCACCCGTATTGCTGGCGAAGAGGCCGGATGAGCCGGGCTTTGAATCAGACGATTGCTTCTTCGCGCTCGGATGCGGAGGCGCGCTCGCTGGTCCGGCTCCGCGCGGTGCGGTAGCCGATTTTTGAGATTGAGCGAGCACAGCGCGCCGGCTCGCCAGTTCCTGCTGCACAAGTTGAGTAAACTCGGCCGGCTCGAGGACTCCTTCGACGATTCGCGTTCCGATAACATAGGTCGGAGTCCAGCGGACGCCCAGGGCGCGCCCATCGTCGGCGTCGCGGCGAACCCGTGCCGCCATCACGCCGCTTGAGAGGCATTGGCGGAAGCGGTCTCGGTCAAGGCCCAGGTCCTGAGCGTATCGCTCAAGGGCGGCCTCGCTCAGGTCCTTTTGCATGTCGTAGAACTTTTCCTCCGCCTCCCAGAACTTACCTTGCTCGGCCGCGCACTCGCTGGCTTCAGCGGCCTTCTCGGCCTGCGGGTGAAGGCGTTCCATGGGGAAGTGCCGGAAGGCGAAGCGGACTTCGCCGCCGAACTTCTTGCGGACCTCGCGCGCGGTCTGCTCTGCCTGCTTGCAATAGGGGCACTCGAAGTCGGCGAATTCGACGATGGTGAGAGGTGCTTGGGGATTCCCCGTCACGTGGCTCTCCGGTCGCACTAGCCGCTCGCCCAGGGCCTGCGCGGATGCCGGGCGCCTCGGCTCGACCTTTTCGGAGCGCATCAGAAACAGGAAAGCCGGCGCGCCGGCCGCAAGCGCCACAACGACCACAGCCAGAAGTTTCCGCGCTGTGGCGAGCAAAACCGCAGGTTCGTGTTCGGCAGGGGGCTTGAATCCTTCCGAGAGACCAAGAACGAATATCGAGGTCACAGAGAGAGCGGAGACCACACACCACGCGCACCAGGCGTGCAGGACGAAGCCCTCAATCGCCGTCAGGTAGAGAGATACAAGAAGCCCGAGTCCTGAGATCCCCCAGAACGCGTACCGGATGCCGGTTTTGGCGTGACCTGTCGCCAGAACTTCGCAAAAGATCAGGACGGCCAGCGCGGTGTACATGGCCGCGCCATAAACGGGGAGGGGAAGCCCCCACAGGTGCGCGT
The DNA here is from genome assembly GCA_003224665.1 of Acidobacteriota bacterium. GTDB lineage: Bacteria > Acidobacteriota > Terriglobia > UBA7540 > UBA7540 > QHZM01. Next base: position 2,311 of record QHZM01000381.1, on the reverse strand, counting down.
ATGCGCTGGCGCGGATTGCGTCGCAGCCGCTTCCCAGGCACACCATCGGCCTTGACGGCGACGTGTAGGCCCACCAGAGGTACGCGGAGTCAAAAAGCCCGAGCAGGCTCAGCGCCAAAAGAATAGGCTTGCGCATACGACGCTATTGTACAACGCATGGGGTCACTCCGGGAGCGTTCGCGGCGCCAGGCCCAGTCAGTGGCCCATGCGTCACCCGCGTCCCCCTCTGACCATCATTGCCGTCATCTTGATGTTTCTCAATCCAGCCTTCAGGGTCTGGGGATAATTTCCGGAAAAATACATTCCGGAAAAATACATTTGACCCTACCGGATTTGCCGGATATCATCACTGCCATTAACTGGCTGATATCTTCAGTGAAAACCGCGCCCGGTACCCGTCAGCGGCTCTAGAGGAGGGTCCCATGAAACGCGCGCTGGCAGCCTTGCTGGCATTGCTTTTTGCCTGTTTAGAATTTTGGACCTCAGACAAGCCCGGGCAGGCCCCTGGCATCTCGGCAGCGCCATCCGAAGACTTGGTGCGCGTTTACGGCGAACTCCGCTCCCTCCAGGTTGGCGAGCAGTCGGCCGTGACCGAGAACGTCGTGTGGAAGCGCGATGCCGGCACTTTCACTTTCCGCGAAGGCCGGTTGACGTTCGCCGCGCCGGTCGCGGGACGCGTCCTGGCGGCGGTCTTTGAAGGGCAGGGGACTTTTACCCTGAACCCGCCCACCCCCATCGACCAACACCAGATCGCACGGTACGCAAAGAGCCCGAAGCTTGAAGACAACTTTCGCGAGGCGGTATTTTTCTTTACCGACCAGTCGTGGGACGAGCTGCAAAAGCTCGTGCATGTCCAGCCAGGCGGTGCGTCGGCGTCGGCGGGCAAGTTTCTCGCCTCCGCCGAGAGAAAGTACCAGGAGAATTTCAACGAATGGTGGGAAAACCGGTCGGTTTATTGTTGCCCGGCCTCAGCAGCGACGAGGAAGTGACGCTCCTGCACTACAACCGCGGCAACTACTTCGAGTGGTGGGCGGGATTTCACCTGGCGGAGGAATACTCGAAGTCTCCACACCCCGAACACCGAACGCTTCTCGCCCAGTGCCGTGAAGAGCACATTGACGCTGAAGTGAGCAAGAGCAACCACGTATCGGCCACCGCAGAAATGGAGTTCACCGTAACGGCAGGGCCGGCGCGCGTCCTGCCGCTCAGCCTGGAGGGGGTGCTGCGGATTTCCTCCGTCACCGACGAGACAGGGAAGAAGCTGAGCTTCATCCAGGAAGACCGAAAACTCGACAACGACACGTGGATCATTCTTCCTGAACCCGCCGCGGCCGGCCGGGTCTATAAGGTGAAAATTTCCTACGAGGAGGACTCCACGCGCGACAGCCGCATCATCCTCCAGGAAGGCTCTGGGCTCTACTTCGTCGGTGCGCGCACGTCCTGGTACCCGAGCTTCGGCGCCTTCGACGACCGCACTCATTTCAAGTTGCGCTTTCGCTCTCCGAAGAAATACAAGTTCATCGCCACTGGTCGCCGCCTGAGTTCGGAAAAGAGCGGGGACTCCCTGGAGACTGAGTGGGAATCTGAGATCCCCTACAGCGTCGTCGGCTTCAACTACGGAGACTTCGTGGACAAGACCCAGTCGGACCAGAACCTGACCGTCACCGCCTACGGCGGACGCGAGGTGCCCGACGAACTCAAGGGCGTGACAGCGTCGCTCGATATCGAGCAGCTCCGCCGGGGTTCGGGCGCGGGAGATATTGCCTCACGGTCCGGCATCATGACCGGCGGCTTCAACACCGCCAGCAGCGCCGCTTACGCCGCCGCGCAGAGTTTTCAGGCGTTCAAGCTCTACGAGTTTTATTTTGGACAGCTCCCTTTCAAATCAATCTCCGTGACCGAGCAGCCGGTCGGCTTCTTCGGGCAGAGCTGGCCGACTCTGATCTTTCTTCCTTACACCTCGCTGCTTGACGCCACCACCCGGAACAGCCTGCGGATGCAGAACAGCGCCGAGGAGCGCGAGTTCTACAACGTTGTTGCGGTCCATGAGATGTCTCACCAGTGGTGGGGACATATGGTCGGCTGGAAAACTTATCACGACCAGTGGCTTTCAGAAGGGTTCGCGGACTTTTCCGCAGCCCTCTACATCAGGAAAACCGAACCTAACAAGTTTAAGGCCTTCTGGGACCTCAGACGGAGGCATCTGCTTCAGAATAATAGCGCCGGCCACCCCCCGGTTGAGGTGGGGCCGCTTTGGCTCAGTTACCAGACCAACTCCTATCTGGAACCAAGAAATTCACAGGTCCTGATT
>QHZM01000192.1 GCA_003224665.1 Acidobacteriota bacterium | reverse complement strand
GTCAGCGCCATACGCTCACTTCCGTCTTCTCCGCCTTCTCGCCTTGGAAGCTCGACTCAGCCTCCGGGTTCCGCCAAATTATAGGCGAATAAAAAGCGAAAAAGCAAGGGGAAATTAAGAAGGCCCCCGTGTGTTTGTGACCGTGTACAGTTTGTGCGAAATCTGCAGAGGAAGTGCGAAAATCCTGGCGGCATTGGGCCGCAGACCGCCAGGTTCGGAGTTCGGGCTAGCAAGGTCGAGGACGGCCGGTGAGCTTACTTGAATCGGCTGTGTCGTAGAACTAGACTTCGAGCAACTTACTGCTCTTTGAATGGAGTGAGATTTGACCTATCGAATCTTACGGGGAAGCTAAAGAAGCTCGTTACCAAGTTCGAGGCCGACAAGGCCCACGATCTCTCGAAAGAGTGCTCCGAGGCACAGGGTCGTAATGCTTTCATCGCACCGCTCTTTAAGGCGCTCGGCAGGGACATCGAAAACGAGACCGGCCTGCCTCACGACCGGCGCGATGTTCGCGACCGGGATAGTGTTCTTCCCAGCGGCCCCTCTGTTTCAGTTCATGCACAGCAAGGACATCATGATCCCGAAAGGGACGGAGATCACCGCTTACGTCAATGGCGATATGAAACTCGAGCCGGGGAAGTTCACACCTAAGCCCGCCGAAACGCCAGCAGCCTCTGCCGCTCCCTCACGGCCCTCCGAGCAACTGTCGTTAGTTGTTATCAAGTCTGCGCCTGATGGACCCGACATCACCGCAGACGGAAAATACCCCGGCAGCACTCTGTCTACCGTTCGGCTAAGCGGGGGAGATCATACGGTCGCCATCGAGAAGGCGGACTTCAAGGCTTGGCAGCGAGCCGTGACTTTAAGTCCGGGCGAGAGTCTATTGAATTTAGAGGTCTGTGCCTTCACGCTTCGCGCTACGGAGTACGGCCCTCACCCAGCAGACGGACCTACGCCGAGGACTCGTCATGGACATAGCTGTAATGGATTACCAACGGTGTGCAGCAAATTGCCCTCCAGGCCATCGATTTTAAGACCAGCGGGCTGTAAGTACCGCAATTGAGGGTAGTTATGGAACATCAGGATTGGCATGTAAATTGCCATGACCGGATTGGGAAACCACCTCGGAATCATGTTCCATTCATGGTCTGGATCCCTGCTCCGGCAGTTTACAGGACGGCAGAACTAGAGACTTACGCCTGAGCGAAAGCGCCTATCGTGCCATCCAAGGGGAATCACAGTTCCTCGACGCGCGAGTCCGCCCTGCTAGATATTTCCCGTTGCTTACCAAGGAGCGTCACGATGAGAACTAAGTCCATTCGCTGCCTCGACCGCCTGCTGCTCGCCCTGGCATTTACCACCCTCATTTACGCGACGGCCGGCGCGCAGGGTCCGACGCCCGGTCAGAATATCAACATGGTTTCCGGAACGACGTTCCCGGGCGGCGACCCGTTCCTCCAGCGGCAGAACGAGCCTTCCATCGCCGTCTCCACGCGCAACCCGTTGCACTTGCTGGCGGGAGCAAACGACTACCGCACCGTGGACCTTCCTCTTACCGACCAGCTTTCTCCCGAGCTTGCCGGGAACGCCTGGCTGGGCATGTTCAAATCGTTCGACGGCGGCGCGACCTGGCGAAGCACCCTGCTGCCGGGCTTTCCGCAGGACCAGTCGTCGTTTGGCCTGAGTTCGCCGCTCAAGGGCCAGACCACCGCTTCCGACGCTGTCGTGCGTGCGGGCCCGAACGGGCTCTTTTTCTACAGCGGCATCGCGTCTAACCCGAACACGAAGCAGGGCGTAGTGTTCGTCGCGCGATTCATTGACTTGAACAACAAGGAGAACGGCAACATCGTCCAGAACGGCGACCCCATCAAGTATCTGGGCGAAGGGGTCGTGCGCACGGGCAACACCGGCCAGTTCCTCGACAAGCCTTGGCTTGCCGTGGGGCTGCCGGGAAGTACGACCGCCGGCACGTGCTCGATCCAGGTAAGCGCGAACGGCACGACCGTGACGCAGAGTTTTCCCGCACCGCCGGTGTATCTGGCCTGGACCGAGTTCGTCGGCAACGATAACATGATTCGGACGAAGCTCTATTTTTCGCGCTCGCTTGATTGCGGCGTGACCTGGGGCAACCCCACCAAGCTGAGCGAAGGCTATCCGGTCAACCAGGGCTCGACGGTCGGTGTTGATCCCAGCACCGGGTACGTTTATGTCGCTTGGCGGACGTTCGCGGCGGCGAGTTCCCTCGACTCCATCAACATCGTGAAATCCACCGACGGCGGGCAGACTTTCAACAAAGGAATTACGGTGGTGACACTGCCCTCCTACGACCCGAACAACCCCACGGCTCCCACGTTCTTCGACCAGGGGACGACGAACACTTCCTTCCGCACGAATGCCTTTCCGGCCATGGCAATTGACGGCAGCGGGCGGATTTATCTCGCCTGGTCGCAGCGCGGTATTGGCCCGAACGGCGACGCGCGAATCATGATGAAAACCTCGCTCGATGGTTTCAACTGGTCCCCAGCGTTCCCTGTCGATAACGGGCCCCTCACCGACGACAAGGGGAACATGTTCCCGCGCGGCCATCAGCTCATGCCGCAGATAACTTTCGTCGGCGGTAAACTATTCGTGCTTTACTACGACCTGCGACTCGACCACACGCGGGGATTTTTCGACACCGTCCTCACCTTTCCGGCACCAGACACGCAGGGAAGGTTCTTCCTTGAAACGCGCCCGCCGGAAGGGGAACTGCCCGGCTCGCCCGGCGTCGTCTTTACTCCGTTCATTGATGATTTCGGGCTGACGCAGCGCCGGCACACGATTGACGTGGTAGTGGCGCAAGCCTCTCCGGGCGACATGCCCGCGTTCAGCACGGCGCGAGTATCGCAATACAGATTTGGTACGCTCGGGGATGGTAGCAGTACCCTCGAACAACTCCAGGTGGACCCGCCCAACCTGCCCATGTTCAGGGGCGGAACTGTTCCGTTTTTCGGCGACTACATCGACATTGCAGGGCCGATGTCCCAGACGATGAGCGGACTTTCTTCGGCGACACCCAATACCACCGGCACGCCCCCTACATCACCGGTCGTTTACGCCACGTGGACCTCCGACCAGGACGTGCGCCCGCCCGCGAACGGCAATTGGACCCAATACACGCCCGTCGGACCCGGGGGCCAGAGCATTTTTGATCCCACCCAGTCGAGGCCTGCCTGCGTTTCCGGCAATGAAGGGAGTCGGAACCAGAACATCTACAGCAGCCGAATCACGCAGGGCCTAGCGGTCTCGTCGCCACAGAACTCGAAGCCTCTGAGCGCGAGCCTCCAGCGTGAGTTTGTGATTTTCGTCCAGAACTTCACGAATTCGGATAAGAGTTTCCGCCTGACCATCGCCAACCAGCCGACCGGCGGATATGCCTCGTTCACTCCGGGGACCAACAATCCCGGTCCGCCGCCGATGCCGCCCACGCCGCCCGCGCCGGTCGTGAGCATGCTCGACGTGTCTGTCGCCGCGCATTCCGGCATCTCGCGCCCCCTCTTCGCGGTCTCGACGAATACAACCGCAAGTATTACCGTCAACGTCGGTGAAATCACAGCGCCGATGGGCAGCCTGGTTTCCGGCGGCCTTTCGAGCTTTGTGGTGCTGAATCCCGATCCCACCAGCCCGGCGCTCATCAACCCGGATGGAGCACCCTCCGGCACCGACATCGCCACGCTCGAGATATACAACCCCAACATCTCGAATCCCAACATCTCGAACACGCCAGTCTCGGATGCGACCTATACTGTGACAAACACGGGCAATACTTCGACCTCGTACCACATCAAGCTGGTCAAGACAGGAAACTTGCCGGGGAATGCGCAATTTCAATTGGCGATCAACAAGGCCTATTCGACGCCGGTGGGACTCAACTGCGAGCTCAGGCAAGAGGATGCGAACACGCTTCTGACGAATATAGTCAATCCGTCGTTCGAGAGCCCTGCGAACTTTTCCGACCCCAACATCTCGAACCCCAATATCAGCAACGCGACGTTCGAGCTGGCACCTGGCGAAACGGGGCTGGTGACTTTGCGCGGCAACAACGTGGATGTATCCACGATGACCACTATCGTTAGCACTTTGGTCGCGCCCGTCGTCGTCGCGCAGGCAGCCAATACCAACGACCCAACCAACACGCCCACCGTGGCTGTGCCACCGTCCACCAGCACGTTCCTGATTTTCGTGACCCAGCCCAGCAACTCGATAGTCGGTGAGGCCATTGTCCCACCTGTCCAGGTCAAGGCCCAGGACAACACCGGCGCGGCGCTACCGAGTGTGAGCATCACTCTGGGGATTGGCTCGCAGCCTCTGCCGGGTAGTGGGACACTCTCCGGAACGACCACCGCGACCACCGACGGGACCGGAGTCGCGACCTTCCCAGGACTAACCGTAAATGGGAATACTGGTACAGCCTTCACGCTGGTAGCTTCCGCACCAAACGCTCTATTCGTCAATTCAATTCCCTTCAGTGTGTTTGCGGGTCCGGTAATCTTAGTCAACGCTGCTCCTGGCGGAGTTGGTGACGAGATCTCTCGGGGATTCTATCTTCCGAGCTATCCCGGCACACAGCTAAGGCAAGTCCGTCTGTACTTCTCAGCGGACACTGGCGGTGCGTATACGCTTTCTCTGAGTGCACGGAGCAGTACGTATGGCGGCACACTTCTGGGCACGACCACGTCGACAGTGACTTTAGCCGCCAACCGGGCTACGTTTACATCTGCCGATTTCAATTTTTCCCCGATTGCTATAGCTCCGGGTAGCACGGTGACCTTTGCAATCGGTTTAGTGAGTGCTCCGGCGGGCGCCGTAGCCGGTCAGCCGTTTTATGACACCGGCCCCTGCTCAGCGTTCTTGGGAGACATGGCTTGCTCGGTTTCCCCCAATGTGATCGAGACCGAGGGGACTACGCTCCCGCTGGACACATTTCGAAGGGGGAGCGTTGCGGTGAGGATCCTCGGCCTTCCGTAGGAAGCCAGGAACCTAGCGGAGACCGATACGGCGGCGGGCATCCACGACGAGCGGGTCCTCGCCGCTTTTTTCTTTGATGGCGAGAAAAGTCTTGTAGGAATCAGCCGCTGCGGGACTCTTCAAACCTTCCTGCGCACGCCCCAGATAATAATAGACGGGAGGCACCAGGCGATATGTCGGCACTTCGTCCAAGAACGCCGCAGTGGCCTCGCCTCGGCGCTTCAGGCAGAGTTCGAATTCGGAATAAGCCTCGGTAAAGGCCTCCGCGTCGAGATAAGCGAGTCCCAAATCAAAGCGACCGAACCAGGTGTCGGCAAGTTTCTGAGCCTCTCGGAAAAGTTTGACTGCGTCGGCCGCCCTGCCGCGCTTAAGTTCTACCTCACCGTCAATCAATTTTGCATACGCTTGGGGGTCCGTCTCAAGCCGGCCCGCGAGCGATTGGGCCAGGGCAAGGGCTCTGGTCTCGTCGTCGAAAACCAAGTAAACTCGAGCTGCCCAGAACAGCACATTGTCCTCCTTACTTGTAGCGAGTGCTTTATCGGCAGCCGCAAGTGCCGGCGTTCGGTGTCCGGAAAGTAGTTGCGCGTAGGCGAGCGTCGTCAACTTGTTTGCCGCGCTATCCGGGTTCTTGTTCTCGAAATCCCCGGCGATACCCTTTTCGAGATCCCCCACGGCATCCGCGGCACGACCTTCGTAGAGGGCCAAATCGGCTAATCCGATGGAGGCGGCGGAGGCGCCCTGCGGACCCAGCTTCTCCATCCGTTGATAGGTCTCTGCCGCCTCCCCCGATCGGCCTTCTGCCAACTCGGACAGCGCAGTCCCTACGTAAGCCAACACAAACGACGGATTCATTTCGAGCACGCTTCGTTGTTCGCGGATGCCGGTGTCAAAGTCACCCGCATACATCGCGTAAAGCCCGAGGTTGTTCCGTTGGATCACGTTTTTGGGATAGATCTCCACTGCCCGGCGCCCCTCCTGAAGAGCTCGTGACATGTCCCGGCGGAAAAAGTAGGCGAGCGCCAGGTTGGCAATGCCAGCCGTATCCGATGGGTACTGCTCTACAAATTGACTCAACTCTTCGATCGCCTTATCTGAATTTCTGGTCAGCAGATAGTAACCACTGCGCGTCCTGTACTTTTCGCGATCGCTCATTCGATCCATCTTGGAGAGCGCCAGCTTGTAATATTTCTCGGAGTCCTGTCGCCGTCCCATATTCGCGTACACCGCCGCCAGACCGGAGTAGGCGCGGCCGATATTGGGGTCAAATTCAGTCGCTTTCGAGTAGTGCTGAATCGCATCGCCATATTTTCCGGCCCATTGAAAATCCTGCGCGATCGCATATTCGTGGGCCGCTTCGAGTGAACTGGTCGAGAAGGTTTCGGCGGCGGCAATCTGCGCCGATTCGGGCGTCACGTCGCCCAGCGCGGTGCGGATCCCCGCGGCCAGTTTCCCGACCGCGGCCAATACGTCGTTCTTGTTTGTGGCATCAGCGCTTTCACTCACGATCGGCTTCCCGGTCACCACATCGACTGCTTTAACCAAAACGCGGTAAGTGTTTCCGGGGCGGGAAATGGAACCGGCGACAACCACGCTGATGCCCTCACGGACCGCAACCAGTCGAGCGAGAGATTCATCGAGCTTGGTTGCCCCGGCCTGCAACTCTCCTGCCGCTTTACCCGCCCGGGAGCGATTATAAGAGGTGATAAACGACGCTCCTTCCAGCGCCACGCCCAGCATGGACTCGAGCGTATCGTCGAACACCGGGTCGCCGGTGCGGTTTTCGATCTCGGCGACGAGCAGCGTCAGCGGCTTTTGCGCTGCGCGCCGTGGCACAAACATCTTTTCCCTAAGGACGAAGAGACTGGCTGCCACGAACACCACGACCGTCCCCGCGACCATTGCCAACGTCCTGTGGCCCGCAAGCCACTCCAGACGCGCCCTGAGCGCCGCCAGTAAGACTCCCGATCGGACACCTCGGCGCACCTCCAGGTCGCGCAGCGCCTCCTGCGCACTCTGATAGCGCCGCTGAGGGTCGGTCTCCAGACACTTCACGGCTACGTCGCTCAAGTCGCGGGGGATGCTCGGATCTTCTCTGACCGGCGGAACGGCGCGTTCCTGTGCCCGCTTGACGAGCATCGCCACGGCGCTGCTCGCCCGGTAAGGGGACTTGCCGGTCAGGAGTTCGTAGAAGATGATGCCGAGCGAGAACAGGTCCGAACGCGCGTCGGCCTCTTCGCCCTTGGCCTGCTCGGGCGACATATATTCGGGCGTGCCGACGAGCACCCCGGTTTGAGTCATCCCCGGCGTTTCCATCGAGCGCGCGATGCCGAAGTCCATCACCGTCACCTTGCCCTGCTTGTCGAGCATGATGTTCTGCGGCTTCAGGTCGCGATGGACGACACCTTCCGAGTGCGCCGCATCCAGGGCACGACAGACCTGCGCGATAATGCCCGCGGCCTCCTCGGGGGGCAGCTTGCCCCGCTCGGTCAGGATGGTCCGCAAGTCCCGGCCCTCGACGAACTCCATGGTGATGAACTTGACGCCCTCGGCCTCGCCGAGGTCGTAGATGCGGATCACATTTTTGTGGGTGACTTTCCGAGCCAGAATGAGTTCCTGCTTAAAGCGCCGTACGACGTCCGGCTTTGCCGCGAGCTCACGGCGAATGACTTTGATCGCCACCAGCCTGTCGACTTCGCGGTCTTTGGCCTTGTAGACCGCTCCCATCCCCCCTGCGCCAAGCAATTCCAGGATTTCGTAGCGGCCACCCAGGACGCTCCCGGGATGCACCACGGAAAAGATATCTAAATCGCTGGTTTCAGCTTCGGCCGGCGTGCGGATGGACTCGCTTCCGCCGGAGAGCCCTTTCGAGCTTGCGGGCGCGAGAGGTGCATCGCACTTCGCACATCGGCTCGCTCCTGTAGGATTGCTCGCGCCACACCGAGGGCATTCCATAGGTCAGTCCCTTCCCGACAGAAGGGTATCTGCTGGCAAATTAATCCCCGTCCCTACTAAAAACTCGGTCCGCGCTGTAGTCATTGATGTTATGGGTTTCGGTCGCTAACCTTCGCCAACCCTGCGAATTGTAATGTATTCCTTCCCGGGGGGCGTTCTTTTCTGGAGAATCACCTCCAGGACCCGGTCTCCGTCGATTCCTTCGCGGTGGCGGCCACTACTTTTCGAGTGTTGGTTGTCCTTGCGGCAATCACCCCCGAGTGGCGCCGTCAGCTCCGTCTCCACTTCACCGCCAACCCTACTGCCGCAAGGATGGCTCAGCACTCAGGGCAGTGGGCAAGCGCAGGCCAAGCAACATCCAGCGGAGAGCGTCCAGAAGTATTTAGGGATAGTCGAAAGGAAATGTGATGCAGGTAGCCGGATGTGTCCCAGGATGGCACATGCCGGCCCGGTTGGAAAGTGATGAGTTGAATTACCCTAACCCCGATGTGAGCCTGAGGAACCGGGTCGCGCCGAATTTTTGCGGAGCACAGGCTTTTCGGTTGAGGCAGCGTTTACGAATTGGGTCTTTAGATGCTCTGTTGAACCGAAACCGGGTAGAGTTGCCCGGCGGTGTAGGCGTCAATCAGAAGCTCATCGCCAATTTCCGTATGGCTTTTGACGATAGTATGTGCCGGGAGTTCGAGGACGCTCCTGGCGCGAAAGTTGGGACGGGTAATCGAGAACGGCCGAACCAATTTTCGCAGGCCGACAACCTTCATGTTCTTATCCAGGAAAACTACATCGATGGTGAAGAGCATACCAATCGTATGGATGGAGTTCCCTGGAATGATCCAGACGCCGCCGCTCTCCGGCTTCAGGGACCGTCTTCCGAGAAGCCCGACCAGCCGCGCGCCAAATGAATCAGCGAGCTTGACGTGTAAGGCGAGAAAAGTTTCTTTCGTTAACCCTCCGTTACTCGAGGCCCTCAAACAATGGATTTTTCGACCCGCCGAGATCAACGGCCAACCCGTCCCTGTGAAGGCGCTTTTGGGCATTCCTCTCGCCTGTCCCCGCTAGAAACTTCGATTCTCGACGAAAAGGTCCCAAGCCGAGATAAACGCGGCCGCTATGCGCGTGCGACAAGCCAGGAAAACGCGCTGCGCTGTGCCGAAGCGGTTGGAGCGGCGAGCTCAATCAGTCTCAGGCCAGATCTCTCGAGTGAAGCCACCTTTGCAACTGAGCCGCTATCAAAGATTGAACAGCCAGAAATCCAGTATGAAGATGCAACAGAGAAATCTGGGCGGTATGCCGGCCTCAGTCAAATACTCACTCCCAAGGCACATGTCGCTGACTGCCAGAGCCGTTGACTCTGATGTGGGTGGCAGCTAGTATGGCACGGAAACGCTTCGGTTCCTTCACAGGATTTGTCGTTGAGAGGAGGCACGATGTCACTTAAGGGAAAATTTGCGCTCATTACCGGGAGCTCGCGTGGTATTGGCAGAGGGATCGCTCTGAAACTGGCAGAGCACGGCGTCAAGATAGCCATTCACTATTACAAACATCAAGAGGCTGCGAACGACACCCTTGCGAAGGCACGGGAGCACGGGGCCAATGGTTTAGTCATCCAAGGCGACGTGACGCGTCCTGAGGATATCCGCCGCATGTTCGACCGGGTGCAGAGTGAGTTCGGCGCGCTGGACATCTTTGTGAACAACGCACGGCCTGATCTCGCAGCGTTTTACCGGCCCCCCTTGGACATCACGCCCGACCAGTGGCAGATGGCCCTGGATTCGCAAGCCAGGGCCTTCCTTCTTGGGGCCCAGGCATCCAGTCGGCTTATGCGGGACGGCGGCCGCATCATCGCCATCACCTACTCGCCTAGCGGGCGCACTGGAAGCTGGCAACCATGGGTCGGCATGGGGGCTGCCAAGGCGGCACTGGACGCCCTGGTCCGCTACTTCGCGGTCGCCCTGGCCAGACGCGGGGTCACTGTGAATGGCATCAGCCCCGGCGGAGTCTTAGGCGCGCCCAATACGATCGAAGGCGGGGTGTTGGCTACCCTCCCGTCCGAGGTGCAGCGTGCTGTTCAAGCCTGGCACGAGAGCGGCTGGACCCCGATGGGTCGCTTGGGCACCCCCGCAGATATCGGGAACGCTGTGATGCTGCTGTGCATGGACGAAGCCAGCTTCATTACCGGCCAAATTCTGCACGTGGACGGTGGCGCGTCAGTCATGGACCCAGTTTTCCCGCTCGACATTCAGCGAGGATAGTGACGGGCAACCTTGCGGGAGTATCCGCCGCAGGGC
>QHZM01000414.1 GCA_003224665.1 Acidobacteriota bacterium | reverse complement strand
TGGCAACCGACGCTGCCGGCCGCGAGTTTTTCGACGAGGGTCGGACGATCCTGGTGAGCCGGCACGGCGCGAAAATCCTGTTTGGCCGCAAGCTCGTTCCACATCAGGAAATCACGATCCGGTGCATCGACAGCGGCCAAGAGGCCGTGGGCCGCGTGGTCGGGCAGACCGGCGGAGGACCGGAAGAAGGTTACCAATACGGGATCTTGCTGACAGACCCTGACGCAAACCCATGGGGCATCGACTTCCCCGTCAAGGCCGAGCCCGAGGACGCCGTCGGGCGGACCGTCATGGAATGCATGGCCTGTCACAAACGAGAATTAGTTTACCTGGACGAATACGAGCTCGAAGTCCTCGAAGCCAACCATAGCCTGTCTCGGTTCTGCAGTCGCTGCTCGGATACTACGGTCTGGAAGAAATCGTTCGGGGAGGCCCCTGAAGCAGAAGCCCCTTCTCCCACTCCCCCACCTCCGCCGCAGGAGAAGCGCCGAGATCCCCGCCACGAACTGAGGGTTAAGGCCTGCATCCGCAGCCCGCAACTGGGAGAGGAAATCGTCACCACCCGTAACGTCTCCCGCGGTGGCGTCGGCTTCGAGAGCCCAAAACAGTATGCGGTGGGGAGTTTAGTTGAGGTCGCCGTTCCTTACTCGCAGGGCGGAGGAAATATTTATGTGCCCGGAAAGATCGCCCATTCTCGCAGCCTGCCTTCGGGCCAAGGAAACTTCTACGGTATCGCCTACACTCGCGGGCGCAACGAATGATCCGTCCGCCGCCGTCTTTCCAATTCCTGCTTTCTGCCTGAGGGTCTATTTTTTGGATGGGACCAAACTGCCCGCTTGTGGCTCAAACGCGGCCCTCCGCCATGATGATTTTGAGCCGGGTCACATCAGGCGAAGAACCTTCGCGCTCTTCAGCAGCTATGGACGCGCCCGGAGTTAAAGATTCGGCAATCGGTCTCAGAGCGCCAGACCTTCGTCAATCCAGCGCCTGAAGAGGGCAATACGGTCCTTTGGCCACGGCCCGTCGCAAGGCATGCTCTCGTCGAGCAGCCTGGAATAAATGTTTTCGGCGTTAGCTTTCACATCCGCGTAGGAAGAAAGGTCCAGCCCATAGTCCTTCATGGAGTCCACGTCGGGACTGTCGCGGAACAGTGGCCTGATATCTCGGGCAAAACTTAGGGCCATTTTTACATCCTCCAATGCGTGGCAGTTACGGTCTGATGGCAGTTTCCGGGGCTCCCAAGTCGATCGGGCCCGGCGAAACGGTTTTCCCTATCCCCAAGCGAGTCCGCCGGGGTCTGGACGACGTTGATCGAGATCCCATCTGCGCACTGTCGCGCCCCGTCAACCGCAGATCCTTCCACCCGTTCTCGAGGGGCCGTGCCGCCGCTCGCGCAAACGCCACTCAGTTCGATGACACGATGTCCTTCTTCAGCGCGGTAAGAGCGCTGAGGACTTCGTCCTTTTCCCTGGCAGGAACATTGAATTTATCCAGCGTGGCCACGAGGTGGTCCACGGCAATCTTCCAGTCATTTTCGGTGATCCCCATCCCCGCGTGCGACTCCTTCATCGTTCGGCCGATGTAAACGCAGGGACCGCCCGTGGCCTCGCACAACTGGTCCACAACAAGCTGCCGGATTCGTTTGAGCGAGTCCGTGCTGTGGCCGGCGAAAAACTTCCCGAGCGTGGGATCTTTGGCCAGCCGGCCGATGAAATCGTCCACTACGGCGGCGATGGAATCGTATCCCCCCAGACGCTTGTAAAGGGACTGCGCGGCCGTATCGGGTGGCGGTGGCAGCGGTACCGAGACGTGTTCATGGACCACCAGCCAGTCCTTTCCCCGCTTCTCCCAGAGGACGGTCCAGCGGCCGTCAAGGGCTTCCTTGGCGCCGGTCTTGGTGACGACGTCGGCACGGAAGCTCGCGGTCGCCCAGGCCAGGTTCCCCTGGCGATGCGTCTGCACGTCATCGCCCAGCGTAAATTTTAGGGAGGAAAAGCCTGCCAGCAGTTTCTTCGCCCCGTCGGCGTATTCTGACCAGCCTGCGTATTTGAGCGGAGCAATGTCAAAAAACACGTGGTTGGCTTCCTTCGCGTAGTAAGGAGCTGCGTTGGACGGATCGAGCGTCTGCCACGATTGCAAATTTCTCACCATCAGCGCCTTGAATTCGCTGGCCGAGCGCGCTGAACTTTTTCCGGACGTGGCCTTCTTTTCCGCTTCCGCTGAGAAAACCGAGGAAGTGAGTGCCGTGCCGACGATGAGACAAAGTCCCCACGGTCGTAGCTTCATGGCCGGTCTCCTTCGGATTTTTTGATTTAAGGCCCGCTCAAGGAACGGGAACTGCCCGGACTTCGGCACGGATGTTAAGACCCGGAGATAGACATGTCAAGACGGACCCCACATGGATGGCCCCTCGCGGCGGGGGACGCACGCATATAGACTTTGCATACCTTCCGAATTTCTCTATGGTGTTTGCCCGTTTTGTCGCTTGTTAGGCCTTGCTGTTTGGTTTTGCGTGATATTTGGGCGTTAATGGTCCCAATTTGTTTCCAACCTCCGTCGGCAGTTTGAAATATGGAGAACGCTCGGAACCCCTCACCTATTCCGATACGAAGCCGAGGCCGCGAACCAGGAAATTCCTGCGTTGATCGAAGAATCCCGGTTGACCTCCTCGATTCGAAGGTTTCCCGTATCATGCTGTCGATTTAATGTTCTGGTTC
>QHZM01000413.1 GCA_003224665.1 Acidobacteriota bacterium | reverse complement strand
GAGTGCGACGGTTGGGATCGCATTCGGACAGAGCAGCGACGTCACCGCGGAAGCCGCCGGAGCCGTCATCATGGAGGCTTCGTTGGCCAAGGTTGACGAGTTATTCCATATTGGCCGGCGAATGCGATCCATCGCGTTGCAGAGTGCGGTCGGCGGCATGCTCTTGAGTCTTCTTGGAATGCTCTGGGCAGCCGCCGGGCGCCTGCCGCCGGTGGAAGGGGCCATCGCCCAGGAGATCATCGATATCTTCGCGGTATTGAACGCCCTCCGCGCCGCGCTGCCTTCCAAGTCGCTGACTGACTTCTAAGCCGAGGTTGGGGAAGTCAGACCTGTCAATCTGCGCCGGGGATCGCCGGCCGTCATCTCGCCCGAGTGTCAATCCCTCGGTCAATCCCATCTGAAATGAATTCGTCATCCCCTTCGAGCGGGTTTGAGCACGACAGGGCACGCGAACTTGCAGTCGCTTCCGTTCGGCGGAACGTGGCTGTGGTAAAAAGAAATCGTTTCGGCTAGCCTAATGCGGATGCCCCAAGCCGTTGAAGCCGCGGTCCACTTTCTCGACCAGCACTCCCTGGGCGTCCAAGCATTCGCTGCTCTGATTACTTTACTCCTGACCGCGTTATTGGCGTGGGCGACATGGCGATACGTCGGGCACACCAAGAGGGCTCTTCGACTGGCGCAAGGGCAATTGAGTTTGGGGCAGCAGCAGCTCGGGGCATCCATCGAACAAAGCGAGGCCCTCCAAAAACCGTTCATAACCATCAAAGCTGCCCCTCGCCACGGTGAGGAAGTCATCGTTGAAAGGCGCGCGGCAGCAGCGGTCGCGCAGGCACCCACCGTCATACTTCTCAACCTGGGCTCAGGGCCAGCCCTCGCCGTTTCTTATCAGTTCGAGCAAGTTGACGCGCCGCACAAGGCGGAGGCCCTCAAACACCCGGAGTCGATTCCTTACGTGGAGTCTCGGCAGGAATGGACAACACGGCTGCCCCTAACTTCGCTGTCGAATCGCACCGTAGAGTTTCGTGCGAACTACGAAAGCCTCAGCGGCGCCAAGTACGAAACTCAAGTGCGTATCGAAAGCGGGGTGATCATGTCTTTCAAGTTCGGCCCGTCATCCGCGCCTGAAAAGTGAGCGCGCCATGAACGATTCTGGCGAATTCTGACTTCGGATTCTTCCTATCTTTTCTCTCCTTGACATCGCCTCACGGGGTGAGTATCTTTTTAAGTTGAAGATGAGAGTCCTTCCCTTCGGCATGACGAGGTGTTGTTGTAATAGCGCGGTGCCGACGTGTGGAGGAAGCTCGCAGTCATAAGTTAAGGACTCAGGCTTAATCCCAACCCACCGTCGGACGAACATTCGGCGGTGGGTTTTTTTATGGAGCCAAACCATCAATGAAGGCCTCGAACTCACTTTGGAAAGAACAGCTCTTCGCAAAGATGCCGGAGAGTTTGGCTCGTGAAATTGATATCTTCGAAACGGAAGTTGCTCTGAGAAAGCAGGGCAAGCTGGACGAGCGTCTATTCGCTGAAACCCGGCTTAGAAGAGGGATCTACGGCCAGCGCTATGACAACGGCCAAAGACACGACGGGAGAAAGGTTCAGGAAATTGCCTATCCGTCCGGGAAATTAACCAAGGGCCCGAATACGATGTGGGATGCCCCGGGCATGCAGCGCATCAAGATTCCCGGTGGAGGACTCAACGCCGAGCAACTCGAGACTTTGGCGGATTTGGCCGAGGAGTATTCCGACGGCATCGCGCACGTGACGACGCGGCAGGATTTTCAACTTCATTATGTTCACATCGACGATACTCCCACTTTGATGCGCCGGCTAGCAGCCGCAAACATCACCACCCGTGAGGCCTGCGGAAACTCGGTCCGCAACGTTACAGCTTGTCCCTATGCGGGCGTCTGCCCGGATGAAGTATTCGACGTCACCCCTTATTCTCGTGCCCTCTCCAGATTCTTGCTGGGCCATCCGGACTGCCAGAACTTCGGCAGAAAGTTCAAGCCGGCGTTCAGCGGCTGCTCTCAACATGCCTGCGGCCTCACGAATCTGCACGACTTGGGTCTGATCGCAGTCAAACGGAGCGAGAACGGAAAAGAAAAGCGTGGGTTTGAAATGTACGTCGGTGGCGGTCTTGGCGCCGTCCCCTACCAGGCGAAATTATTCGACCCCTTTGTGCCACCGGAAGAATTGCTGCCCTCGGCCCAGGCGATCGCCAGGGTCTTCGCAAGGCACGGTGAGAAGAAGAACCGCAACCGGGCTCGGATCAAATTCCTGATTCAGGATTGGGGGATCGAGAAATTCAAGGAAGTGGTCCTGGAAGAACGCAAGAATCTGCCTCCCGACCCTCGCTGGACGGACTACCTGAAGGACGCCGAGCAATTCCAGGAGGCGCCGCTCAGACCCGGCGGCGAATGGCCCTCCTGGGCTTCAGAAGCTTTCGAGCGCTGGCTAAGAACCAACACTCGCCCCCAGAAGCAGGCGGGCTACGTGGTGGTCACGGTTGCTCTTCCGTTGGGCGACATCACCGCCAACCAGCTTCGGTCTTTGGCGGACATCGTTCGCCGCTTTACCAAAGAGACGGTCCGCACGACTGTCGAGCAAAACTTCGTCATTCGCTGGGTAAGCCAAAGCGACCTACCCGAGCTCTACAACGCGCTGCAGTTTGTGGGTCTGGGCGAGCCGGGCGCGGGCACCATCATCGACATCGTCACCTGCCCGGGGACCGATACGTGGCTTTTACGGGGTCAGCCGGAAGATTGCAGGATACGCAGTACCTCACTTCCAGGTCGTTCTGGGGGGCGAGTGGGAGCATAACGGAGGTTCCTATGGGCTCCCTGTGGCGGCGATTCCGTCGAAGAACATTCCTGAAGTGGTCGCACGCTTGACGGACCGATATGCAGCCAATCGGAGCAACGGAGAGACCTTCAAGGATTTCGTCAAGCGGATTGGGAAGGCTGAACTGAAAGCCGTCCTGGAAAATCTTGCGCGCCCACCGGCCGATCCGTCGGATCGATCCTTCTTCAGCGATTGGGGCGATCCACGGGAATATACGCTGGGAGACCTTGGGACCGGCGAATGCGCCGGAGAAGTAGTGTCTGCAATCGACTTTAATCTGGCCGCCGCCGAAAGGGAAGTATTTGAGGCTCAGGTGGCATGGGAGAACGGTCGAGTAGAGCAGGCGGGAAAAACGGCTTATCAATCCATGCTGCATGCCGCCAAAGCGCTTGTGAAGGTCGAATTCCCTAACATCTCGGACGATCCTGACCAGGTCGTTAGCGAATTTCGAACACGGTACTACGACACTCAGAAATTCTTTGATCCTTTTGCGGGAGGAAAATTCGCCAATTACCTCTTTGACGCCCACCAGAAGTCCAAAGAGCCTTACACCATCGACTCAAGCCGCTACCTGATCGATGAGGCCCAGCTTTTCATCGATGCCGCGCACAGTTGCAACAACCGAATGGGCACGCCGGCGAGCATCTAAGGCAAAGGAATGTTGAATCATGGAGCTTCAGCACGTCAATGTGAAACTCCTTGTCAAAAACCCCCAGGAAGTCGACCTCGAGCCGTTGATCCCGGTTTTTCACGGTTGGATACAAGACCAGGTCTGCGAGGAGCTATTGCTGGATGTCGCCGATTACCGGCATGTTTACGCGGGCCCAGGAGTGGTCCTGATCGGGCACGAGTGCAACTACAGCGTGGACAACACCGATAACCGCCTCGGTGTTCGCTACAATCGCAAGGCGGTGCTGGATGGAAGTAATCAAGACCGCTTGAAGCAAGCGGTTCGCGCGGCTCTTACCGCCTGCCAGCGCTTGGAAGCGGAGCCCCGCCTCGAGGGAAGACTTCACTTTAACGGTCAGGAGATTGAAGTGTTCATCAATGACCGCCTTGTGACCCTGAATCGCGACGCAACCCGAGAGGCGGTTAGGCCGGACTTCCAGATGTTCTTCCAGAAGCTGTTTCGGGGAAGCGAATATTCTTTGTCGTACGGTAGCGACCCCCGCAGCCTGTTCGCAGTATGCGTGAAGGCCTCACAAACCTTTTCTGTAGCGGATTTATTGGAAAACCTGACCTCCTGAACCTCTGGGGTTGTCGGCGGCGGGGCACCTACATCAGGCTTCCCGGGATGGATAAGAAGAATCGCAGGGGAGGGCGATCTCGCAGGCGGTATGGTGGCCACCTCTGAATTTGGGTACGCCAACTCCTGTAGGGCGAGCAGAACCCCTCACGGGCTGAAATGGAAAGAGCGGTGTAACTTAACGGCCGTCTGGACCACCAACTCGCGACTCACAATGCGCCACAGGTTCAAAATTGCGCCGTAAGATCATGCCTTCAGCCACGGGGCTTGGTGTCTATGTTCTTAGGGTACCCTAGATTTGGTGGGAATAGGTAGACCTCATAGGAAGTTTATAAGGGCAGGCTTTTACAAAGTATTCTAGAGGTTCGCTGCTAAGTCAGCGACTTAAGTATTTGGAATCAACCGAGTCCTCTCTTCGGTACCAGTTCTAGCCTTTCCTTTTTGCTCGCCACCCACTTGACAGGCCATGGCATACCCCATGTACTTGGGGTATGACTTTGCCAACCCTGCGGGAGCCAAAAGAATAAGCCTCGTCTGAGGAATCTGTGGGTAACTGGTACCTTTCGAAGGGCGGCGGAAGGTCGGGTCGCGCAGCGCAGGTAGCGAGGACGAGGCCCAATAGCGGAGCCGTCGCCGTCGCCTTTTCCTAGCCAGTTTTTCTTTCCGAATCAGTTTGCCTCAGCCAGACAACTTCCGAGTAGCCGGCGACTCACCCGGAACAGACGATCAGATAGCGTTTTACCGATTACTGACCGACTCCAACGGCGGAGCGCTTGGCGAGCGAAGAGTCCGAATATCCCGCATCGGTGGTTGGCCGAAGAAACGGCTGTATTCGCGGTTGAATTGGCTGGCGCTTTCGTATCCGACCTCAAAGGCCGCGCTTGCCGCGTCC
>QHZM01000191.1 GCA_003224665.1 Acidobacteriota bacterium | reverse complement strand
GACGCGTCCCGATGGGCCAACAAGCGGGCCCCAGCGAGAATCCGCTTCGGCCGGAGGCATGCGATTACAATCTTTAATCTCGTTACCGATACTGACATCGGGGGCGCTGAACGGGTACTGGCGAACGTCGTGCGAGCGACGGACGCTTCGAGATTTCGCCAGGTCGTGGTCTCCATGACGGGCTTCGGGCCGGTGGCCCACCAGTTGCGCGAGGCCGGGATTGAAGTCCACACGCTCGGGATGAGGCGCGGCGTCCCGAACCTCGGCGCCGTCTGGCGACTCGTCAAGTTGCTCCGCCGCTCGAGACCGGACCTGCTCCTGTGCTGGATGTACCACGCCGACCTCCTGGGACTCCTGGCGGGGAAGCTGGCCGGAGTGCCGCAGGTCTGGTGGGGCATCCGTGCGTCCAACATGGACTTCACGCTTTATCGCCCGCTGACGCGCCTTGTCGTGTGGCTAGGCGGACGCCTTTCCTGGCTCCCCGAGCTGATCATCGTCAATTCCGAAGCCGGAAGAAAGCTTCACGCGGGCCGCGGTTACAGCACTTCAAAGATGGTCGTGATACCGAACGGCGTCGACCTTCAAGAATTTAAAGCGGATCCTTCAGCGCGGGAGATGGTCCGTAACGAGTTGGGTCTCGGGGAGGACGTTTTGTTGGTCGGTTTGATCGCGCGTTTCGACCCGATGAAAGGGCATAAGACGTTTTTCGAGGTGGCGGGTCTATTGGTCCGAAGATTTCAGAAAGTCCACTTTTTGTTAGCGGGGAGAGGCCTTTCTCCTGAGAATTTGGAAGTGTCTCGGATGGTTCATGCGAATTCCTTGGAAGGCGTCGTCCACCTGATGGGCATTCGGCAGGATATCCCGCGATTGACTGCGGCACTCGACATTGCGACGTCGTGTTCTCCATTTGGAGAGGGCTTCTCCAACGCGATCATTGAAGCTATGGCTTGCGGCGTGCCCTGCGTAGTAACGGACGTCGGTGATGCGGTGCTCATCGTGGGAGACACAGGCATGGTCGTGCCGCCCAGGAATCCGAAGGCACTGGCAGAGGCCCTCGTCGAGATGGTCGAAATGAACCCGCAGGAACGTCAGGCTCTGGGAGCGAAAGCTCGAGAGCGCATCCAGGTGAATTTTCCGTTGGCCTCGATGGTGAGAGCGTTCGAGTCGCTTTACGAACGGGTCCATGACGGCCGGGAATTTAAGGCAATGAATGGCGTCCAGGTTTAAGACGTCTTGGCACATCTTCCCTAACCCCCCGCTGACTTCGCTGCATCGCATTGTGACCCTACAGAGGGCGTGGGGGGTATGTCGGCCGGCAAGCCGATCGCATAATTACCGATGTTGAGACCTTTTATCCGCTGGCAAATTAAGCTCAGTGACGCGTTTGATAAGCTCCTGCCGGAAGAATACCGGTTGGATGGAAACACACACTTTGTGCGGGAGTTTGTGAATCCGTACTTTTCAGCCGGGAAGGTCATTTACGACGTCGGCGGTGGTGGGACTCCCCTGATTTCCGCAGACCTGAAAAAAAGGCTTCAACTCAGGGTTGTCGGCCTCGATGTCGATCCTCGTCAACTTCAATTCGCGCCTGAGGGGACCTACGATGAAACGATATGCGCGAATGTTACCACGTACAGGGGTAAAGAAGATGCGGACATAGTGATATGCCAGGCGGTATTGGAACACGTTGAGGATACCCAGGCGGCAATCAGAGCAATATGTTCGATTTTAAAACCTGGAGGAGTGGCGCTTATCTTCGTCCCCTCCCGCAACGCGCTTTACTCGCGGCTGAACTTGATGCTTCCTCATTCCCTGAAGAAGCTGCTACTTCGCCTGGTTTATCCAGGGGTGAGGAAAGGGGAACTGTTTCGGGCATTTTACGATCGGTGTACCCCCAACGACATGGTACAACTGGCGAAGTTAAGCAGCATGACAGTAGAGAACCAAAAGCTCTATTACGTCAGCAAGTATTTTTCGTTCTTTTTCCCCATGTATTTGGTTTGGAGGTTGTGGCTGATCTTCTTTCGTACCTGGAGGGGTGACCAGGCAGCGGAAACGTTTTCCATGGCCCTCTGCAAAATTGCGCCGGCAAACGATTTGAGCCTCGATGGCGCGTCCGAGGCCGAAAGAGTTTCCCGGGGCGCCCGCAGTGACCGGGGCCTCTTTTAGACCCGACACACCTTGGACTTGCCGCGAAATTACTGAGGTCTGGTAGTCTTTCTTAATCAACCGTTTTTCTGCGATGAAGATCCTCTATCTTGTTACCAACGACTGGTATTTTTGGTCCCACCGCTTGTCTTTGGCGCGTGCAGCCCGAGACGCGGGCGCGGAGGTGTTCGTGATGACGCGCCTCTGCACCCTGCGGGAGAGGCTGGAACAGGAAAGGTTCCGGGTCATTGATTGGCAGGTTTCTCAGGGGAGCCTGAATCCCTTGCGAGAACTCCTCGCCCTCATTCAGGTCCTCAAGGTCTATCGCGATGTTCGACCTGACCTTGTCCATCACGTCGCAATAAAGCCGGCGGTTTACGGAGGCGGGGCGGCGCAGTTTTGTGGCCATATTCCTTCGGTCCACACGATCGCGGGGCTCGGGTCGGCATTTACTTCCACAACCTGGAAAGCACGCCTCGTTCGGCCCGCGCTCAAGGTCTTACTCCGGCTGGCGCTGAATTCCTCGCGCTCCCGCACGGTTTTTCACAACGATGAAATTCGGCAGGCGTCCATTGGCGCCGGTGTCGTGCGTCTGGAGCAGACGGCCGTCATCCGTGGCTCCGGCGTAGACCCGGAGGAGTTTCTGCCGCATCCAGAGCCCGAAGGCGTTCCCATGGTGTTGCTCGCCTCGCGGATGCTTTGGGAAAAAGGCGTGGGGGAATTTGTTTCGGCGGCAAAGATTCTGCGAAGTCAGGGCGTGGCCGCGCGCTTTGTCCTTGTGGGAGATTCCGACCCGGCCAATCCTACTTCGATCCCTCGTGACCACCTTACCGCATGGGCGAAATCGGGTGGGGTTGAGTGGTGGGGGCACAGAAGCGATATGCCGCGGGTCTTCGCCCAATCGAGCGTCGTGTGCCTCCCTTCTTATGCGGAGGGATTGCCGAAAGTGTTGATTGAGGCGGCCTCGTGCGCGCGGGCCATCGTAGCGAGCGATGTGCCAGGTTGCCGGGACGTGGTCCGTCACGGCTACAACGGGTTGCTCGTGCCGGCCCGCGATGCCGGTGCTCTCGCTCGAGAGGTCTCCAGGCTCTTGAGCGATTCCTCGCTTCGCTTGAGCTTCGGCGCACAGGGAAGGGCTCTGGTACAGCGCGAATTTTCGAACGAATTGATCATCCGCGAGACGTACAAAGTCTATGAGGAAGTCCTGGGGTATCCCTGGCCCGATTCTTCGGCGAGTCGCCAGAAATAGCGACACGGATTTCGCTCTGGCTTGCGCGGGGCAGGATTCGGCCGCGGATGTTAACTTTTTCGAGTAGCCCTCTGAAGCCTCGACCCTGTGAAAACATGGCCCGCCGGCTCAGCCGATAAGCCCTTGCAAGTAAAGGCCGTTATTATTAGAATTCGCTAATCTCCATGAGCACTCATCCGCATATTCTGGACTCGACTCGCCAGGAGGAACTTGCCGGCCTGGGTAAGGACGGGTACAGGCGCTGGGGTAAGCAGGCGTTCGATTTTGTCGCGGCAGCTATTGCACTGATATTTTCGAGCCCGCTGCTCGTTATATGCTCCCTTCTCGTGCGGCTGACCTCGCGAGGCCCCATCTTCTTCCGCCAACTCCGGGTGGGACGTGATGGCTCTCGTTTCAAGGTCTTCAAATTCCGGACAATGAAACAGGAGGCAGAGCAGGAGGGAACTGCGCCCGTCGTCCCTGGAGACAGCCGGCTGACGCCAGTCGGGCGCTTCCTGCGCGGCACAAAAATCGACGAACTCCCTCAGTTCATTAACGTCTTGCTCGGGGATATGAGCCTGGTGGGGCCGAGGCCGAGAGTCGCTGAGGAGGTCAACCTTGACCTGCCAGAAGAGCGGGCGCTGCTCGGGCTGCGGCCGGGCATCACTTCTTACGCCTCAATTTACCATCGCCTGGAAGGCGAGTTCTGCTCGCGCCAGGAAGACCCCAGGGCCGCGCACCGGCTGAGCATCCTCCCGCAAAAAAGTTATCTCGACCAGAACTATTTAGAAAACATGAGTTTCTGGCTCGACGTGAAGCTTGTTCTCCTCACGTTTCTCCTCGTTTTCGTTCCGGGAAAGGCCTACCCCCGGACCGTTCGACTCTTGGGCGTAAACGTCAGCTTTTACGGCGAGCGCGCCCAGATGATCCTTGAAGCGCTTGTTTTTGCGGGAGCTCTCTGGCTTTCGTACTGGCTCCGGTTTGAAGACCAGTTACCGGAGTTTAATCTCTGGCAGCGGAACGCTTTCCTTTTGATGTTGCCGGCGGCGCGAGTGGGGACTAACCGCCTCATGGGGGTTTACCGGATGATCTGGCGATACATCAACTTGACGGACGCTTTTCAGCTCTCGGTGTCGCTCAGCATTATCTCTGCCGCCCTGCTTTCGCTGCGTCTGTTCCTTCCCGGGACCGTGAGTTCAGCGCACATGTTTCAGCTCCCTATGAGCATTATCGCGATGGAATTTTTGATGGTAACGGGCAGTTGCCTCGGCTTGCGGGGATTGAGGCGGGCTCTATACGAAATGCACCATCGGTATCAGCCTCTGCCGGCCGAGCGTAAGCGACGCATCCTGATTTTTGGCGCGGGGTTCTCCGGGGTCGAACTCGCCCTCCAGGTGGGACGCTATCCTCATATGGATTTGGTCGGGTTTGTTGACGACGACCTGATGAAGCAAGGCCGGCTGATCGCCGGATATTCCGTCCTGGGTCCCTCGGAAAAAGTGGACGAACTGGTCCGCCGGCACGACATCACGGATCTGATCGTCTGCGCGCAAACGGTTTCGCGCGATGTGCTCAACAGAATCTCCGATCGATGCCGGGCGCTGAGCGCAAAAGTACACGTTGTTCCTACCGTTGACCAAATCCTTGGGCCAAGACCCTCGGGGGCCAAACAGGTTGCTCGGAGGCCCAACTAGAGACCCCTCTTGCAGGAAACAGGCCTGGACGAATGCTGGAAATCCAAAGGCCACATCGAACGCGGGCGGACCGCCGCTGTCGGGCGGGGAGGGAAAGCGGCGGCCGGACGGCCCGACTGCTGTGAATAGTTCGAGGGGGCTTGGGTCTCTCGAGGCTGGCGCGTGGTCAAAGCCAGGAAGGGCGCCGGAGAAGGCGCCGCGCCCAACGCGTCCGGGGATGGTCTTGCCCGGAAACTCCTTGAACCCTTATGGAGAGGCTGCTCGAATTAGTCTTGGCGCTCGCCATCGTAGGATCGGTCCTCGCCTTTGGAGGTGTGCAGCCCCTCACCTATTCGCTCGTGGAAGCAGCGATTTTCCTGGCGGTCTTGTTCCTCCTCCTCAAGCACACCCGCAACGGCAAGGTCGTTTTTCCTCTGCCGCTTTGGCCGATCCTTTTTGCCCTGCTGGTCGTCTTCCAGGTCATCCCGCTGCCGTCCGGGCTCGTGGCCAGGCTTTCGCCCGTTCGCTTGGCGGGCCTCGACCTTGCCGGGCCCTCAGACTCGAGGGTCAGTTGGATGACCCTGAGTGTTTACCCGCACGATACGCTGCTTGCGCTCGTGAAATTCCTGGCTCTCGTCTGCGCCTTTGTATTGGCGGCTTGCCTTTTTGATTCTCGGAAAAGAAAGAGCACCCTTCTGAGGACGCTCGTCATCATCGGTTGCGTCGAGGCAGCTTACGGGATCGTGCAGTACCTCACGGGCTGGCAGAAGATTTTCACTTACACCAAGCAGTACGATCTTTCCGAGGCGACCGGCACGTACATTAACCGCAATCACTTTGCCGGTCTTCTCGAGCTCACCTGCCCGTTTATCGTGACTTCGGTCTTGTACCACTTCCAGGTATGGTCGGGCAGCCGGCGCCCGGGAGCGATCCGGCGGCCGCGCGTGACTGACGGCGTCTCGCCCTCCCAGATCTATTTCTATCTGTTTCTGCTGGTGATCGTCAGTCTGGGGATTGTCTTCTCCCGCTCACGCGGGGGAATCCTGGCCAGCGTCTTCAGCATTGTTTTTATGGCGCTCTTGGCGCTGCCCAAAGTCCAGCGGAAAGGCTGGATGATCGGCGTATTTCTCTTCCTGGTTTGCGCTGCTGCTTTTGCGATCTGGATCGGTCTGGGCCCCGTCCTCGCCCGGTTTGAACAGATTGGGGACCGGAACTATCTGAGTATGGAGCCGAGGATATCCTTTTGGAAAGATTCGCTCCGGTACGTTCGCGATTATTCCGTTACAGGGACTGGGCTCGGGACATTCGGGCTCGGATTCCGCCATTATCAGACGACGACGCTCGAGAAATATGTGGACCACGCCCACAACGATTATCTGGAGGTTGCAGCGGAGACGGGTGTGGCGGGCGCCGCACTCTTCTTCCTGCCCATCCTCTGGCTACTCGCCAAAATGATCGCCTCCTTTGTTGACGACACCGGCCGCTACCGCGGGGCCGTCACGCTCGGCTGCATCGGGAGCACGGTGGCGCTTCTCCTCCATAGTCTGACCGACTTTAACTTGCAGATCCAAGCCAATGCTCTGGTCTTTGCCGTCATCCTCGGGATCGCCTATAAAATCGTGTTTATTGAAAGACGAGAGCCGCTCCCTGCTGCCCCTGCGTGACACGGTTTCGACGGTGACTTTTCGGGAGAAGTTTGCCTGCGATGCGGGGGCCCGGAGGCGGGTGGTCTCTCGGTGGGAAGCTGCCCGGGCCGCCGGAGGGTCGAGACTAATTGGCGGTCTTTTGCTCGGGAGCGGGGACTAATCTCAGGTCGTCAACCCAAACTTTTCCTGCGATCAGGCTGTCGATTTTGCGACTGGCGCGGCGCGCAACGGCCACGACGATGAGATCGGTTTTCGGCCCGGCTGTGAAGTCCACCGTCAGCGCGTTCCAGCCCGTCGTGCTCCCCGTCAGTCCTTCGGAAAATTTATCAAGCCTGCCCGGTTCATAGGCGTCCCGAATTTCCAGGCAAGGCCCGCTGTCGGTGGTTATTGATTCTGTTTTGGCAAACGCTCGCAGCTCGTAGGAGCGCTTGGGAGTGACCCGCACGAATTGCCAGACGAGCCGGTAGTCGAGGTTTCGCTTGCCGGAAAATTGAATCAGCAGCGCGTGAGTCGGGGAATGATAGGTTGTATCATCCAGGCTCGCGTAAAAGCCTTCGAACAGCTTGATCCTCCAGTCAAATCCGATGTTTGAAAGATTCTCCTCAAAGTCGCCGTTCAGCACGAGGTTTTGGCCGGGATTCGCTTGGGCATTCTCGACCAGCCCTTTCCGCCGCAGGTCGCTCCAGACTTGATCGGCCTCGTCGAGCCGGTGGGCTGCGATGAGGGCGTCAAGGTAGCCGGAGGCCTGTGGCGCCTGAAAGGACTCGGAACTATCCGCAATCCGCGTCCAGACGCTTTGGGCTTCCGAATATTGATTCTGGGCGAGCACGTAGTAGAGGTAGTCGAATTCGGTGGAGAGGTTATTGGGGATGAGCTCCCTCAGAATCCTCTCGCCGTTGCCTGTGGCCCTCCAGGCGATGCTGAACAGGATATGATTATATTGGGAGCTTCCCGCCAGGACGGTTTTGAAGTGTTTGAAAGCCTCATCCACGTTGCCGTGCAACAGGAAAAAATTGCCGATGGCCCAGTGGAAGGCGGGAAGGTTCGGCGCCAAGTAGTCTGCGCGCCGCAGGCAGACCTCAGCCTCGCGCGTCTTTCCCTGGAACTCCAGAGCGGCGCCCAGATCGAGCCAGGCCTGCGGGTCATAGGGATTCAGGTCCGCGGCGCGCCTCAGATGCTGAATGCCGCGCTCGGTGTCGAGCTCCGGCACGGCATATTCGAAGAGGCGGCCAAGTTGCAAGTGGTAGGCCGAATCTCCGGGATCGAGCCTTACGGCAAGCTCGAGTTTATTGAGCGTGGACTTCCGGGCCCACATCCCCGCGATATAGGTCTTCGAAATCCAGGCGAGGAGGGCCGCTGCGACCGCGACTTCGAGGGCGATCGAGACCCGTTTGACGAGACTGTTCTTGAAGGTGAACTGCATTGAGCTTGGACCTGAGAAAGCCCGCGGCGATGGAAGCTCTAGTCTTCAGGGGTACCCGCGTCCAGATGTTTTGCGGCCGCTAAGGCCCCTGCGACGGCGAAGCTTTCCTCGACTCTCCGGATTTGACTTTGGGTTCTTGCTCGAGCCGAGGACTCGCGCTCCTCGGCATCCCTCCGAAGGCGCTGTATCTTAACAAAACCAGGCCTGCCGGAGGAAGCCTGAGTCGAAGCTCTTCCTCTAAGGCGCATGGTCCTTTAAGTGAATTGGGAGAATCCGCTGACGGCCTTTTCCGCGGACCCTTGGACGGGTAGAATGGATCAGAGGCCAAGTATGATCCACGAAATCCTTCCGGTGGGAATGCTGGCCTGCAACTGCTCTGTGGTCGCCGACGAAGCCACCCGTGAGGCGGTGGTGATTGATCCCGGCGACGACATCGAGCGCGTGCAGGAGGTCCTCGCCCGGCACCACCTTCGTCCCAAGTATATTATTGCGACTCACGCCCACATCGACCACGTGGGAGGAATTGAAAAGCTCAAGCGCGCCACGGGAGCGGCGGTCCTGATGCACGAGGAAGACTTGCCCTTGTACAGGAACCTCGCCATACAGGCCGCATGGCTTGGCGTCGCTCCCCCCGGCGTCGTTGACGTGGAACAGTTCCTTAAGGAAGGGGACACGCTCTCCTGTGGTTCGCTTTCGTTGGGAGTGCTGCACACACCGGGGCATTCTCCCGGAAGCCTTTCGCTCCACCTCCCCGGCAACCATGCGAGGATTTTTAGCGGCGACACACTGTTCCACGACAGCATCGGCCGGACGGACCTGTGGGGCGGGTCCCTGGACCAAATTTTACGGTCCATCCACAATATGCTGTCTTCCTTTCCCGATGAGACGCCGGTTTTTCCGGGCCACGGGCCAGCCACGACAATTGGGCGTGAGCGGGTTTACAATCCCTTCCTCAGGAGGCTATAAAGGCACGTTCACTTTGGACCGCGCCGGGACAAGGGACAGGAAAGTCCTCGCGTCCACGTTCCGCACGGCCTCGCTGTGAAGTCTTTCAGAGAGAGCGAATCATGGTCAGCCGAGACTTGCGAAAGAGATTTTCCTCCAGGGCAGTCAATCGCGGGAGTCAGGTGATCTACGGGGAACGGCAGCACCTCCAGGAGGTCCTCCGGTCTTTCTCTCGGGCGCCTCTGCCTCGCGGGAGAAAACAGGCCGAGTCCAGGCTGCTGATGAAACTCATCGGGGCACGGACTGAGGAACTCAACCGCATCTGCCCCTCCTGGGACCTTAAGTTCAAGAAAGCCCGCAACCCGAAGACAACCTCGCGCAAATTGCTGAGGCTCGCCTCGTCTCTTTCAAAGGATGACTACCTGCTGGCTCGAGTCCTGAGCGAGCATCCGGAAGCCCCGAGCGAGTTGCTGGAGCACCTGATGTCATATCCTTACGCCGCGGTTCGCGAAAACGTGGCCCGCCATCCGCACACTCCCCCTGAGGTGCTGCGGAAGCTCGCCGAAGACTCGAGGGAGCCGCTGTGGTTCCTGGTCGCCTGCAATCCATCCGCTCCTCAGGACCTTCGCGAACGGCTGAGGGCACGCATCCGAGAAATGGCAGCCACCCCGATCTAGGCGGCCAGCTGCTTCCCTCCACCTTGTCCCGCGCGTCTCATTCCTCCCCACGCCCTTGGCCTGAAGCCAAATTGGCCGGATTGGCTCTTTACAACAATGGCTCCAGAGAGTAAATTGGACTGGTCAGCGCGAACCGGAGGGGCTGTGCAACTCGTCCTCGACCCAAGCCTGCACAAACCGCTTTACGTCCAGATCCGCGACCAGATCCGCGAGCGGATTATTTCCGGCGGCCTCAAGTCGGGCGACCGGCTGGAACCGAGCAGAGAACTGGCGAAGTGCCTGGGGGTCCACCGGACGACGGTGAGCAACGCCTACGCTGACCTCGAGGCCGAAGGCCTGATCCAGGGGACGGTAGGCCGCGGGACTTTTGTTTCACCTCTGGATCAGGCCT
>QHZM01000412.1 GCA_003224665.1 Acidobacteriota bacterium | reverse complement strand
CCGACCCTCCCGTTCCCCGCCGGACGAGTCGTCTCGCCCAGATTCCTGAAGCTTCCGCAAACCCTTGGCTCCGATGTCTCGCCGGTAGTGCACCCCTTCGAAATGGATTTTGCTGACGGCCGCGTACGTTTTCTCGACGGCCGCAAGCAAATTTTCTCCGATCGCGGTCACTCCCAGGACTCGCCCGCCGGCAGATAAGAGCTGGCCGTTTCGGACCTCTGTCCCGGCGTGGAAAACTTTGACGCCGCCCAGCGCTTCCGCCTCCTCGAATCCCGTAATGCGTTTTCCGACCTCAGGTCTTGCAGGGTAACCTTTGGAGGCCAGCACCACGCAAACCGAGGGGTTTGGACTCCATCGCGCCTCAATGGCGCCGAGTTGACCCTCTTGCAGCGCCATCAGGAGTTCTACCAGGTCCGACCGAAGGCGCATCAAGATCGCCTGCGCTTCGGGGTCGCCCAGGCGGACGTTGTACTCGAGCACCTTCGGCCCTTCGCCCGTCAGGATCAGTCCGAAGTACAGGAAGCCGCGATAGGGAACGCCGTCGGCAGCGATGCCGGCCAGCGTGGGAGCCACAATCCGGGTCAGGATATACTCGGTCTGGCGCTCGCTGAGCAAGGCGTCGAAGCTGAAAGCGCCCATGCCCCCCGTGTTCGGGCCCTGGTCATCGTCGAGCAACTGTTTATGGTCCTGCACAGGGACGAGCGGAAGGACAGCGCGACCGTCGGTCAAGACTATGAAAGATACTTCCTCCCCCAATAAATGCTCTTCGAGGACGACGCGCTCGCCGGCGGCGCCGACGGTCTTCCGGCGCATGAATCCATCCAGAGCCTCCTCGGCTTCTTCGCGCTTGCGAGCGATTACAACGCCTTTCCCTGCGGCGAGGCCGTCCGCCTTGATCACCACCGGAAATCGAAATCCCGTCACGGCCTTGAGGGCATCGTCAAATTTTTCAGCGACCGCAAATGTCGCCGTCGGGATGCACTGGCGCTCCATGAACCGCTTGGCGAAAATCTTGCTCCCTTCGAGCCTGGCCGCCGCTTTGCTCGGGCCAATCACGGCCAGGCCCGCCTTTTCAAACTCGTCCGTGACACCTGCGACGAGGGGCGCCTCCGGGCCGACGACCGTAAAGTCCGCAGGCAACTTCTTGGCCAGCTCCAAGGCGTCCGCGGGGTTCGAAAGGTCGAGCGGGAGGCACTCGGCCTCCTGGGCGATCCCGGCGTTTCCCGGAGCGCAGTAAATCTCTTCCATGTGCGGGCTCTCACGCAGCTTCCAGGTCAGCGCGTGCTCACGTCCGCCGGAGCCGAGGACGAGGATTTTCATAGCCGCGCGCTACACTATCGGCACAGAGTGCCGTTTGTCAATCTGCGGAAGGCTTCCCGCCCGCTACCGCGAGAAGCAAACACGCCGGGCTTGAGGTCCGG
Organism: Acidobacteriota bacterium; assembly: GCA_003224665.1. Classification (GTDB taxonomy): domain Bacteria; phylum Acidobacteriota; class Terriglobia; order UBA7540; family UBA7540; genus QHZM01. The sequence continues at coordinate 3,882 of QHZM01000412.1, read as the reverse complement.
TCGTAGATCGCCCGGTGCCGCGAATTGCAGGCGGGTGAGCGTTGTGGTAGCGTGCGCTCACCTTTTGGCCGGGAGGGAGCGATGAGCATTTTTCACCACCACGAACACCGCCGGCGGCAGTTTCTGAAGAAGACTTTCTGTTTCTTATCCGGAACTTTCGCCGCCTCTCCCCGTCCTGCGCCGGCCGCGAAGGGGCCTCGCCCCGATACTTCGCATGGGGAGCCGCATCCAATTCCGCCCGAGCCGCAGGCTCCGGCCAGCCGACAAGGCCCTGTGCCAAAAAGGCACGAACCCACGGCGGTCTTCGACGCGCACCTCCACTGCCCCACCGAGGGCGGGCACGTCTGGCAGTGGTATCCCGTGACGCGGACCTTTGAAGAGTTTGTTGGCTACCTCGATCGAACGGGCGTCGAGCGCGGCATCATCAACTCCGTGCGCTGCCAGGAAGCCAAGACTCCGGCCGAGTTTATTGCCGGCAACCGGGAAGTCGCCCGGTATGTGGAGAAGTACAAGGGACGCTTCCTCGGAGCGTGCGTGGTGAACCCGCTCTTTATTGACGAGGCGTTGCGGGAAATCGAGGACTGCCGCAGGCAGTTTGGCTTCGTCTGGGTGGGAGAACTGTGCAACTACATGCCGCCTTTCGAGTACACCATCAAGGAGTTCGAATCGCTCGTCGATCAGGTCGTCAAAAACAACATGGTCCTCGATGTGCATACCGAGCTCACAGAGATGGAATACATCATCAAGAAATTTCCCCAGGCTACCATCGTCTTCCCTCACTTCGGCGACGGCCACGAGTATGACCACATCTTCAAGCGGATCGACCTCGTCGCCCAAAACAAGAACTGCTACCTCGACACTTCCGGATACGGCCACGACCGCGTGGGCATGCTCGAATACGCGGTCAAGACCATCGGCGCGGACCGCGTGCTGTTCGGCTCGGACTTTTCCATCAACGACCCCGGAACGGTCATCGCGCGAATTAAGAACGCGTTTTTAACGGAGGAACAAAAGAGGAAGATTTTTTCCGAAAACCTGCAGTCTCTGCTCAAGAAAGTGCAGACGTAGCGCCTCACACACGGGACCGCGATGGTCATCCGTCCGGAACTTCCGAAAAGCGCCCGCGCGCGTTGACTTGCCCTTGTGGCAATTCTAAGATGGGCGGCCCCGATACAGGGTGCACCATGATTGGCAGGAGCGTCTCCCACTATCGCATCCTGGAAAAACTGGGCGGTGGTGGAATGGGCGTCGTCTATAAGGCCGAAGACACCAAGCTCGCCCGCCCCGTCGCCCTCAAGTTCCTCCCGGAAGACCTGGCCAGGGACCGCCAGTCGCTCGAGCGCTTCCAGCGAGAAGCGCGCGCCGCCTCCGCCCTCGACCACCCCAATATCTGCACCATTTACGAGATCGGCGAGCACGCAGGCCAGCCCTTCATCTCCATGCAGGGGATCATCCACCGCGACATCAAGCCCGCGAATATCTTCGTCACGCGGCGCGGCCAGGTGAAAATCCTCGACTTCGGGCTGGCCAAGCTGGCCCCCGAGCCGAAGCGCGTGGCGGAAGGCGTGGGCGCCGCGCATTCCTCCCCGCTGCAAACGGTTGGCGCGACGGAAGAGCTCCTTACCAGCCCCGGCGTGGCCCTGGGGACGGTGGCCTATATGTCGCCCGAGCAGGCGCGTGGCGAAGAGCTCGACGCCCGCACTGACCTTTTCTCCTTCGGCGCGGTGCTCTACGAAATGGCTACGGGCCGCCCGCCCTTCATGGGCCATACGTCGGCGGTCATCTTCAACGCCATCCTCGAGCGAACGCCGATCCAGCCCCTCCGCCTGAACCCCGAAATTCCGCTCAAGCTCGGAGAAGTTGTCAGCAAGGCACTCGAGAAAGACCGCAACGTCCGCTACCAGTCGGCCAAGGAGATGCTCGTGGACCTGCGGCGGCTGAAGCGGGACAGCAGCGCGGAGCAAGTGGTCGCCCAGGATACGCGGCCACGGCGGGTCTCACGACTGGCGCTGCCTGTTTCCGCCGCGGCGGTAGCGGTCTTGCTGATCGCGGCCCTCGTTTGGAAATGGGCCCCTCTTTTCCTTGGGCGGGCGCGCCCGCCTGGCTCTCCAAGTGTCCTGGCCGTGGTTGAGATTGAAAACCTCTCGCAAGACCCCACGCTCGAATGGCTCGAGAGCGGGGTCGCCGAGCTGCTGACCACCAACCTGGCGCAATCGAAGACGTTGAGCGTCATCTCGACCGAGCGCGTTCGGGACTTGACCCGGCGGCGGGTGAAGCAGGAAGGCAAGTTGCCCGCGGGCGAGGCCCGGGCCGTGGCGCAGGAAGCGCGCGCCGACCTGTTCTTGAGCGGCGCGCTGCTCAAGGTGGGCCAACGCCTCCGCCTTGACCTGCGCATTCAGGAGACGGCCACGGGCAAAGTAATCTTCGCGGACAAAGTGGAGGGCGAAGACGCGCAGGCCGTCTTCGCCATGGTGGACCGGGCCACTGCGGGCATTCTGGCGCGCCTGGCTCCTGCGGAGGCCGCTTCACCGCCCAGCGTTGAGGCCAGCCTCACTTCTAATATCGGCGCCCTGCGCGCCTATGAAGAAGGTCGCAGTTATTTTGATCGATTCATGACCGATGAAGCGGCCGAGTCGTTCCAGCAGACCACGCAACTTGATCCCCAATTCGCGATGGCGTACTACCAGCTTGCAAACGTCCTCTCTTTCCGCGACTTCCCCTCGGCGCGCCAGGCCATAGGCCGCGCCACGCAGCTTACCGAGCGTCTGCCACTGCCCCGGGAACAGAAACTGCTGATACAGGCCGTACAGCTTGGCTTCGACGGCCGCCTGGATGAAGCCGATAAAGTCCTGCAAACGACGCTGCGAGAGTTCCCGCGTGAAATCGAGCCGCGCTTCCAGCTTGCAATCGTACGACACGAAGAGTGGAGAGCTGCTGAGACAAAGCCCGTCCTGGAAGAAATTGTGCGCTTGGATGAGCGCCAGCCACTGGCTTACAACTTGCTCGGTTACACCTACGGCTTCGAAGGCGATCTGTCTCGCGCCCTGAGTTCACTTGACCGTTACGCCTCGCTCCTTCCCCCGAATGATCCCAACCCCATCGATAGCCGGGGTGACGTGCTGGCCATGAACGATCGTTACGAAGACGCGGTCGCAGCCTACCGCAAGAACCAGCAGTTGAACCCGAGTTGGGCCACGTCATCCTCCTTAAAGATTGCGCTGACTTACTTGCATGAGGGCAAGTATTCCCTCGCGGAGGCCAGCGCCCAATCGGTTTACGAAAAAGGTAGTGCCGGGGAGCGGGCGCAAGCGGCCTCTGTTATGGGAGATATCGAGGTGGGGCGCGGCCGGCTCGATCGGGCCGTCCCGCATTATGAGGAGGCAACACAAATTTTCTCGAAACTGAACCCGTACAGGGCTGGCACGCCGCTGCTCAAAGCGGCCGAGGTTTATTTCGAGCAGCGGCAACCGGAGGCTGCCCTGGCCCTTGGGCGCCGCCACACATTAGTCTGGGCAGCAGGCATCCGCGGAATAGCCTACTTGATCCTGAAGAACGACGTGGTGGGCGAAAAAGAATTCGCGTCTTTGCGCGCGTCGCTCGCGCCCTGGATTGGGGACTACATGGCCGTGAAGACGGTGGAATTGGACCGTTTGTCGGCGGCCGCTTACGCAGGGAAATGGCAGCAGGTGATCACCGATTGGCCCCAACTGGTGGCTCGGCACCGGAAACAATTTGCGCTGGCCGTGGGCCACGCTTACCTCGAAGGGGGTATGCTGGCCGAAGCCGAACGGCATTTGCGCTTCACGCTTAGAGCCGAAAAAGGTTGGTCTAACTCGAGCCTGCTCTCCTCTCATGACTTCCTTTCCTACGCTCTTGCAAACT
>QHZM01000411.1 GCA_003224665.1 Acidobacteriota bacterium | reverse complement strand
GGTTGGGAAGAGCACGTTGGTCGAAAAGCTGGCGGGAGAATACCGGGCCGGTGGCGCGCGCCTGGGTATCGTCGCCGTTGACCCCACCAGCCCGTTTTCCGGGGGCGCGATCCTCGGTGACCGCATTCGGATGCAGCGGCTCACGACGGACGAAGGGGTCTACATTCGCAGCATGGCCACGCGAGGACAACTCGGTGGCCTCGCGCCCGCCACCCACGACGTGGTGACAATCCTCGACGCAGCCGGCTGCGACGCGATCATCATAGAGACGGTCGGCGTCGGCCAGGACGAAGTAGATGTCGCACGCCTTGCGGATGTAACAGTCCTGATGCTCGCGCCCGGATTGGGTGACGACGTCCAGATGTTCAAGGCGGGCGTCATCGAGATTGCCGATCTGTTTGTCATCAACAAGGCTGATCGCCCGGGAGCGGAGCGCGTCGAGCAGGACATCACGGCGATGCTCTCCATCGCCCCGCGCGAAGATGTCTGGCGCCCGCCGGTGCTCAAGACCACCGCGACAACCGGCGAGGGCGTCAGCCAGGTGCGGAAGGAACTCGAGCGTTTCCGCGCCTTCGGCGGCCAAAACGACCTGAGCCTAAAACGCCGCCGCGAGCATTGGCGCGCGCGACTTCTTGAACTGCTGCGCCAGCGGTTGTTTCAGAAGGTTGTAGCGGAGCGGCTGCGGGATGGTACCATCGACCGCCTTGTGCAGGAGATTCTCGAAGGCCGCAGCGACCCGTATTCCGTGGTCGAGGACTTGGTCGGCAAAAATCCATAGCGGGCGGCTGGCTGCGAACAGCCAGGAACGAAAGTAATAGCCTGGATCCCGGCCCGCGGGACGTCCATTTGAAATCCACGGGGCGCCAATCGGATTTTGCAATCGGACTCTGGTTGCCGTTATGAAAATTCATCACATTGGGATCGCGGTGGAATCGCTGAAGACGGCGGTCCCGGTATTCGAAAAGCTACTGGGCCGGACTGCGGGCTCGGAAGAAGTCGTGGAAGACCAACGAGTCCGCATTGCGACGTTCGCGGTGGGGGAGAGCCGGATCGAGCTGCTCGAAGCCACCTCGACGGATTCGCCCATTGCGCGTTTCGTGGCCCGTCGCGGGCAGGGGCTCCATCACCTCACCCTCACCGTGCCCAACCTGAAGACAGCGCTTGAGAAGCTCAAACGCGATGGAGTGCGCTTGATTGACCGTGACCCTCGCCTGGGAGCGGGGAAGGAACTTATTGCTTTCATACATCCTTCGAGCACCGCCGGGGTCTTGATCGAGCTGGTCGAGGAGCGATGAAACTCGGCGCATTCGAGCTCTGGCCCGTTTCTGACGGCACTTTTGCCCTGGATGGCGGCCAGATTTTCGGCGTGGTGCCCAAACCTCTCTGGGAGAAGAAATTTCCGGCAGACGAGCGGAACCGCGTCCGGATGGGCCTGACGTGCCTGCTCGTCCGAGCCGGCAATCGGAACATCCTGATTGAGACCGGCATCGGCGACAAATTTGACGCCAAACGCGCCGATCTCTATGGCATCAGCCACTCGACGACGCTGCCGGTGGAGCTTAAGAAGCTGGGACTCAACTCCGAGGACATTCATATCGTCATCAACACGCACCTCCACTTTGACCACTGCGGATGGAACGCCCGGCGTGAAGGGACGAGACTCGTGCCGACTTTTGCGCGCGCCCGCTACTTCGTGCAACGCGGAGAGTGGGAACACGCGCTCCATCCGAACGACCGTGACCGCGCGGGCTATTTGGCGGAATTCTTTTGCGCGGCTGAGGCGCAGACAGAACTGCTCGAGGGAGACCAGGAGATCGTCCCGGGAGTCCGCCTGGAAGTCGTCCCCGGCCATACGCGAGACCTCCAGTGCGTCCGCATCGAGTCCGAAGGGAAGCAGGCGTACTTTATTTCCGACCTGGTCCCGACGCGGGCGCATCTGCTCTATCCGTGGATCATGAGCCTCGACCTTTACCCGATGGAGACGCTTGCAAACAAAAAGCGTCTGCTGCCCGAGTTGGCCCTGGAGGGAGCGCTGGTCGTCTTCCCTCACGATCCTGCTGTGCCCTGGGCGAGGCTGGTCGAAAAAGATGGCAAGATCGAGGCCGTCGGGGCGGAATCGAATATTTGAAATAAACGGCCTCGGATGGCTTGGCGTTTGGATCAGCCGTACGAAATCGTCGCAAGGAACTTTTGCGGCTTGCTTGTCCTGCCCGGCTAGAGACGCGCGCCGGGCGAGTGAGGACCGAGAATGGCACAAGCTGAGATTGGAATTATCGGCGGAAGCGGACTCTACAAGATGCCGGGCCTTCAAGCGGCGCGCGAGGTGCGCATCACGACCCCCTTCGGCAGACCATCGGACGCCTTTGTTCTGGGAAAAGTCGAAGGGCGCCGCGTGGCGTTTTTGGCGCGCCACGGGCGAGGCCACGTCCTTTCCCCCTCCGAGCTCAACTTCCGCGCCAACATCTACGCCATGAAGAAGCTGGGAGTAGAGCGCATCATGGCCATCAGCGCTGTCGGGTCCCTGCAAGAAGACTTGCGCCCCCTGGATATGGTGTTGCCCACCCAATTTTTCGACCGCACGCGGGGCCGCATCTCGACTTTCTTTGGCGGCGGCCTGGTGGCCCACGTGGGTTTTGCTGATCCGGTGTGTCCGGTTGAAGTTGAGGTCCTTGCGAAAGCGTGCGAAGAGACAGGAGCGCGATACCACAAGGGCGGGACCTATGTGTGCATCGAGGGCCCCGCCTTTTCGACTAAGGCGGAATCAAACCTCTACCGCGCCTGGGGGAT